>JANMIF010000368.1:0-8154 GCA_031375695.1 Planctomyces sp. | reverse complement strand
GGCGGGCTGAACATTCACAGCAAACCCTTCCCATTCTCCCGAACAAACAATCGCCAGCCGACATCTGGCTCGCGAATTCACACAGAATCTCTTGCGTATTCTGCGCTATGCTTCCAACAAGGCAAATTGGCCCGCCGTGGGCCTGGCTATCGCTTGCCGAGCGAAGCCGAATGGGAGTTCGCCTGTCGCGCGGGCAAATACGGTCGTTGGGCCTGGGGTGATGAGGTCAATCGGGGAGCCGAGTTTGCCTGGCTCATCAACAGCCCTGACTCCGCCCGCCGGACAATGCCCATTGGAACGAAGGCTGCCAATGCATTCGGTCTGCATGACATGCACGGCAACCTCCTCGAGTGGTGTCAGGACTGGCAGGCCCCGTATTCGTCCGACGATGCCGAGAACCCCGTCGGTCCCCGCGAAGGGAGCGAAAAGGTCATGCGCGGCGGGAGTTGGAACGACACTCTCTGGTTCGGACGTGCCGCTCTCCGCAACCGCAGCGCGCCCACAGAAGTGGGTCCGTTTCTCGGCCTGCGCGTCGCCCTCGGAGCGACCGACTTGAATGTGGCTCGCCGCGTTCCCAAGAAGGTCTTGGCTGCCGGACCGGTGTTGCCGCCGACTCTCAATCCGGCCGACTGTGGCCTGACAATCCACGACCCTCAATGGAAGCTGATTCAAGTCATCCGGCCAGAAGGAAAAGTATTTTCGACTCGCTTCGATCGTGAGGGGCGGCTGTACTTCACGATGCCCGACCGCATCACTGATAAGCCTTTGCCTGCCCCCGGCATCTATCGAGTTCAACCCGATGGAACCCACCACCCCATCGTGCAGAACGCCGACTGGGAGTTCGTATTTTCTCCAGACGAGCAACGCTGTTTCACACAACGCGGCTGGATGGGCGTGATCGCAGAAGTCGATTTGAAGACCGGCCTGGCGATTCGCGAAATCGACATGTCATCCAGCGACGATGGCCCGACGAGTCCGCAGTTCGCCCCTCCTTGGTATCGCGGCTCGCTCGTGAAACCGAACGAGTATTTGTTTGCCGATTTCGGTGGGACGAAGCGCGGTCCGCCAAGCACCGGTGGCATTTGGAAATTCGGGTCGGAAATGGTGATCCCCGAGCGTTTGTTGACGATGCCGGAAGGAACCTCGCGAGTCCATGCGTTGGCTTTCGGTCGTGACGAACTCTTCGTCGCCAAGATCAACGGCAACTCTAGTTCGTTGGCGACATTCGATGGCCGACAGCTTGTCGAACGGCCCGCCGAGACGCTGCCGTTGATCGGCAGCTTGGTGTTTGACGCCAACGATGGAAGCCTGCTGGCATCAGAGTTCAATGGCCACACGGTCTTGCGAATCGACCTTTCCCAGTCCGATCGACCTGCTTCAATGAAGCCGCTGGTGTCCGGTTTCCGCCGACTGAACTTCGGTGTGATGTCGCTTAATAAGGATGGCCGACGACTCGCCGTCGTCGACTTTGACGCGAACACGATCTACGTTCTGGACCGAACCGCACGCAGTATCTCGACCGCGCCGGTCAAACTGGAACTCGGCGGACAGTTGTCGTCCGTGACGAGCGCCGCCGGTCTCAAGCTGGATGATCTCGATGGCGACGGCGATCTCGATTTATTCATCGCGGCGGAAGGGAGTCCTTGTTCAGTGTGGCGCAATGACGGCAAAGGGAACTTCACGAATAGCGGCCAACTACTCGGTCCCGACAACAACTTCAGTTACGCCGTCGCGCTGGGTGACTTAGATGGCGATGGCGATCTGGACGCGTTTATCGCCAATACTAATACGCAGTCGAACTCGATTTGGTTAAATGACGGCCACGGCACATTTCAACGCTCGACTCAGGCGTTCGATCGAAGCAACGCGAGCGACATTGCTCTCTCCGATCTGGACGGTGACAAGGATCTTGATGTCGCCGTCTCACACTACGACGGCTTCGTCGAAATCTGGCTGAACGACGGATCGGCCCGCTTCACCAGCCAGCAAAAGATTGAGCGAGCGACCAACACCGGCGTCGCGCTCGGCGATCTCGACGGCGATGGCGACACCGATCTCGTGATGACCAGCATCACTGCCGGCAACGTCGTCTGGGTCAACGACGGCCAAGGCCGATTCACCGACAGCGGCCAGAAGCTGCAACTCGACACGGCAACATCCGCGACACTCGGCGATCTCGACCGCGATGGCGACCTCGACTTAATCATCACCGCGCACGGCGGCAACCAAGCGTGGCTCAACGACGGCCATGGTCGCTTCGCGCCCACTGAGCCGCGCTTTGGTGAAGGAGACTGCGAAGCCTGCGAAATCGTGGACCTCGACGCCGATCACGACCTTGATGTCGTGACGATCCCCGGAGCACACAGCCACGCGCCGCGCGTCGTGTGGCTGAACGACGGTCTAGGCGGCTTCACCAAAGGCCCGATGGTTAGCCCCGCTAAGTCGCAATCCCTCGCTACCGGAGACCTCGACGGCGACGGCGACTCCGACCTCGTCTTCGGTAACCTCGGTCAGCCCGCCGAAATCTGGTTCAACGGATCGAACCAATCGACGATCCCGTGATGGCCGGTCATGAACACTTCCATTGAACAAATCACTGACGAACTGCTGCGGATCGTCTTGTTGGACGACGAGTCGCTCGGCGCGACGTGCCACGCGCTGGCGAGACGCAGCGACGCCATCACCGGGCCATCTCTGTTATCGCCGCGGCGATCTCGGCCGTGAGACACAGGCGGCTTCGCGAGATTACTTTGGAGTGACGATGACTCGACTGGAGGTAATCTTGACATCTTGCTTGGGGCGGTCGCCAGAGCCGGTTGGAACACTCCCGATTTTGAGCACAACATCGAGGCTCGGCTGATCGGCCGTTTTTCCAAAGACGGTGTATTGCTTATCGAGACTCGCTGTGCCGGAGCGGCTCAGGCAGACGAAGAACTGCGAGCCAGCCGAGTTCGGATCGCTGGTGCGAGCCATCGACAGAACGCCGGCATCGTGCAGCTTGGCGTTGAACTCTTGCTTGATCGTGTAGCCCGGCCCGCCCGTGCCGTTGCCCAGCGGACAGCCGACTTGAATCACGAAGTTGCTGATGACTCGATGAAAAATAATGCCGTTGTAGTAGCCAATTTTCGTCAGCCCGATGAGGTTCTTGCTGTGCTCGGGAGCCACATCGGGATACAGATCGAGCAGCATCTTGCCCATCGTGGTCTCGAACTCAACCTGATAGGTGTTCTTCGAGAAATCCACGTCTTTCAGAGCGGCATCCACTTCAGCACGGCGATTTGGTCCTAACGATCCCACAACGAAACTCCTTCAATGAAAAATTCTATTTGAGCCACAGGGCGGGATCGTAGGCACGAGAAGTTTGTTCCGCCAGCGGTGACGGCACACTAATCCGAAGCCTCAGCGATACGTTTCACGGAACAATGAACTTCGCGTTCGATGGAGCGCTCGCCCTCGCTGAAGCTTCGGGTTAGTGTGTTGCCGCTGCGCGGCAAATGTCCGTCAGCCATCATCAACTTTTTCACAGGAGCGATCTCATGCCCAGTCGAGCCGCGACCGAATGGCGATACGAAAAACTGACCTGGCCGGAAATCAACGACGCCGTCGAAATGAATAAAGTTTGCATCCTGCCTTGCGGTGCCGTCGAGCAACACGGCCACCACTTGCCACTCGATGTCGATCTTGTTTGTCCCGGCGGCATCGCTCGTGGAACCGGGCAAGAACTGGCGGACAAGATTCTCGTCTTGCCGCACATTGCTTACGGCTACACCGGTCACGTCATGGATTTCCCCGGAACGATCAACACCAACTATTCGACCCTCATCGAACAAGTCCTGGATGTCACGCGATCGTTGGCGTATCACGGGTTCAAAAAGATCATCCTGCTGAACGGCCACGGCTCAAACATGCCGAATCTCGACCTGGCCGCGCGGCGCACGAATCTGGAAACCGACGCCGAGTGTGTTGTGATCGCTTGGTGGAACCTGCTGACCGTCGATAAAGCATTCTTGCCGAGTTGGCGCGAAAGCAAATTCCCGGGCGGTTGTTCGCACGCCTGCGAACTAGAAACGTCGCTGTACATGTACTTGGCCGAGGACGACGTGCGAAAAGACAAAATCAAGAGCGGTACGATTTCGTTCAACAACGAAGACAGTCCGTTCAATTGGGTCGATCTGTTTGGAGCTGGCCCCGCCAGCGTGATTTCCTGGACCAGCAGTTATTCGGAAACCGGAGTACTGGGA
This sequence comes from Planctomyces sp., assembly GCA_031375695.1. Lineage (GTDB taxonomy): Bacteria > Planctomycetota > Planctomycetia > Planctomycetales > Planctomycetaceae > SXKJ01. Next base: position 3,913 of record JANMIF010000368.1, on the reverse strand, counting down.
GATGCGGAACTCGGCTCGAAAGAAAAAGGGGAGCGAGCGTATCTCGAAGCCGTCAAGCAGCTCTGCCGTTTCGTGAATTACTGGCATCCGCGTCCGAAAGACGTCCGCAAAGACCGACATCGTCATCCACCCACGATCCCAATCCCCTGGGGACAGCGTAATCTGACGCAGCCGGGTAACTGAGAGTGACGCGACATCACAGAATGAACTTGCTCAGGTCTTCGTTCTTCAAAATGTCTTGCAGCTTCTCGCGGACGTATTCGGCGTCGATGGTCAGTGCTTTCTTCTTCACATCGGGAGCCTCAAAGCTGATGTCCTCCAGCAGTCGTTCCAAGATCGTGTACAGTCGGCGAGCACCGATGTTTTGCGTCGATTGATTGACCTGATGCGCGATGTCGGCGAGGGCTTCGATTCCGTCCTTTGTGAACTTCAATTTGACGGTGTCCGCGCCGAGCAAATCTTGATACTGCCTAGTCAGCGACGTTTTCGGTTCCGTCAATATGCGAATGAAGTCGTCACGAGTCAGCGGTTGCAGTTCGACGCGGATCGGGAAGCGGCCTTGCAGTTCGGGCATCAAATCGGCGGGGCGCGACCGATGAAATGCTCCGGCCGCGATGAACAAAACCTGATCCGTCTTAACATAGCCGTACCGCGTTTGCACAGTCGTCCCTTCGACAATCGGCAGCAAGTCCCGTTGCACTCCTTGCCGACTGACATCCGGTCCGTGGCCCTCTTCCGGCCCGCAAATTTTGTCGATCTCGTCGATGAAGATGACGCCGTGAGTTTCCGCTAACTTGATTGCCGCCTCGTTGATCGCGTCCTTGTCCATCAGCGCTTCCACTTCCTGCTCCAGCAAAACGTCGCGAGCTTTGCGGATCGACAGCGTTCGTGTGGAAGTTTGTTTCGGACCGATCTTCTCGAACAGGTTTTGCAGGTCCATTTCCATCTGCTCGATGCCACCGATGTTCGACATCACATGCACCGGCATCACCCGCGACTCGATCCGCATCTCGACTTCTTTATCTTCGAGATCCCCGGCCTTCAGCTTAACTCGCAGTTTCTCGCGAGTCCGGCTGGTCCGATCTTTGACTTGCTGTGATTCCGGCTCCGGCTCAGATACTTCCGGCTCCGGACGGCCTCCTTTGCGAAGCTCGCCGGTCGCCGCTCGGATCAGAAACTCGAACGGCTCCGACATTTCCCGCGATTTTCGCTTTTTGGGAGCCGGCGACGGAGGGGGAGCCAGCAGATCCAGTAATCGCTCTTCTACGCGGCTTTGCGCTTCGGCTTGAACGTTACTCCGCTGTTTATCGCGGACCATCGTGATTGCCGCCTCGACCAAATCCCGCACCATGCTTTCGACATCGCGGCCGTAATAGCCGACCTCGGTATATTTGGTCGCTTCAATTTTAATGAACGGCGAATCGGTCAGCTTGGCCAGCCGCCTTGCGATCTCGGTTTTCCCCACGCCGGTCGGGCCGATCATGATGATGTTCTTGGGCGTGATGTCGCGACGCACCTCGTCAGGCAGTTGCTGCCAGCGCCAGCGATTCCGCAACGCGATCGCGACCGCGCGTTTCGCCGCGTCCTGGCCAATGATGTATGTGTTCAACTCAGCAACAATTTCGCGCGGCGTCAGCGCTTGCACGGGCGGCTCCAGAAGGTACGGGTCAGAGATTCGTAGCCGAGGTCATGAGACTTCGGTGTCAGTTCAGAACGCATCCGAAGACTCACGACTTCGGCTACGACTCGGATTAACCGGGCGCGTCAGCGTTTACAAGAAAACTCTTCAATCGTCAGGTTATCGTTCGTGTAGATATCCAACTCGGCGGCGATTCGCATCGATTCTTTGACGATCTCGCTGGCCGACAATTTCGTGTTGCGGGCCAGCGCTCGTGCTGCCGCGATCGCATAAGTTGAACCGCTGCCGATACCCAGCACACCGTCGGTCGGTTGAATCACGTCACCCACACCAGTGATCAGTAACGAGTGTTCATCGTTGGCCACAATCAGCATCGCTTCCAGTCGCCGTAACATGCGATCCGTTCGCCAATCGCGAGCCAACTCAGTCGCCGCGCGCGGCACGTTGTTCGGATAATCCTTGAGCTTCGCCTCGAATCGCTCCATTAAGGCAAACGCATCCGCCGTCGAGCCAGCGAAGCCGACCAGCACCTTTTTCTCCAGCAACCAGCGAATCTTCTTGGTGTCTGCTTTGAGAATTGTGGTTCCGTGCGTCACTTGGCCGTCGCCACCCATCGCGCATTGACCGTTGTGCCGCACGCACAAAATCGTCGTCGAATGCCATTCCGGTTTCCGAGCCATCGCGTCGCCTCGTCGAGTGAATTTTCGTAACGGCAAGTTATGCCGCCACATCCTCGTTGGAAAGAGCGCCGCGCGGCTGATCGGCAGGCGATCCGGAGGGAGTTAACCCCCGGGCGACGAGGGATCGCCTCCTGTTCACACGCTCAGATTTAAATTCCGTGGGCTCTCTAAAACGTTTCGAGTGAGTTTCGATTGAGCCTTCCGGTCGCGGTGATTCTGACGATGCTGACGAATCTAACGCTTGAGCCGCGCGGCTTACTCAACAGCACGACCGTCATGACTCACACAGCGGGAATTCCACGATCGGGACTGGTTACTCTGTCGTCTCCCCGATCGCGAAAGAACCCACATGTTCGTCAATACCGCATCGACTCCGACATCCGACACGTTGTGCCTTGAACACCAACTCCCCGAGGATCAACCGAGTTCGTTAGGTTTAATTTGCCGCGAGTGCAAATTGCGACTCACTCGACAACCGCCACTCGGTCGCTGCCTCGCGTTCTGGGAAAGTCAACCCGCGACTTACAGCCTCGAACGACAACCTTGCTTCGTGTACTCGCTAGTCTGGAATGATTTCCGCATCCGCTCGCTGCATGGTTTAACCCCAACGCCATCGGCGTGAGCGAACGTGCTTTGATAACAAGGTGGTTCGACGCTCCGCGTCGAACTTCACGACGCGGAGCATCGTGCGACACTGCGACTACGCCGCACTACCGTTGACGCAAACTGGTTTCGCACCACCGCGCCGCGCGAAACAACTCCAAATCGCAACCCGGCCCGGCCACGAGCTGAATCCCCAGCGGCAGTTCGTCCGGCGACAGGGCCATCGGGAACGTGATTGTCGGAAATCCAAGAAAGCTCCACGGCGAATTCATGCACGGATCGCCCGTCGTCTCAGGTGTCGGAGCGGCTCCACACGCGGCGGGCATAATCCAGATCGTGCCGGTGATCAATCGCGCCGCGATTCGCCGCAGCGACTTTTGAAACTGCAAGGCTCGTGCATAATCCAGCGAAGTGGCCGCGATCCCCTCTTCAATCAGTCCTTTGATCGCCGCCGTGAATTGCTCCGAGGACTGCCGCAAACGTTCGGCCTGTGAGGTCGCGATTTCGACCGCCATAATCGCCCGATGACAGCGCCATAACTTGGGCAGTTCGAGTTCATCCGCGTAATTCGATCCAGGACAAGCACCGCGTCCGACCAAGTGAGACACGGCGTTCTTCATCGCCTCGACCATGACCGGTTCGACCTTTTCTATGAACCCTTCTTCGAGCCACAACAAGCCCAGTTCACACGACTCCGAGGTGTAATACGAAGTTCGTTCGCGTTTGATGATCCCTTCATCGAGCGGAGTATTGAGCAACGCTCGAAACGCGGATTGCATTCGTCGCGGAGCCAGCGCGGTCATGAGGGCGATCACATCCTCAACCGTTCGCGCCACGATCACCCCCTCGCCCCGAACTGCAGCACTAACCTCTGGACGCTACGCCGTCCCCCACCCGACCCACAGCGGGAAAACCCTGTGGATTGCACAACCGCAGGTGGCGCGGCGAGATTTCTTGGCACTCCGGGCTTGACCTGGGTGTTCACTGTGGG
>JANMIF010000367.1:0-6057 GCA_031375695.1 Planctomyces sp. | reverse complement strand
GGCGGGCTGAACATTCACAGCAAACCCTTCCCATTCTCCCGAACAAACAATCGCCAGCCGACATCTGGCTCGCGAATTCACACAGAATCTCTTGCGTATTCTGCGCTATGCTTCCAACAAGGCAAATTGGCCCGCCGTGTAATCCGGCACGCCCCGGCTTGCCGACTGTTGGTCCCTTGGCCAAAATGCCGCCTCTGCCGGGAAAATTACAGTTAGTTTTGCTTGACTCATTCCAAAGACCAAGGTCGGACTTCATGACGGACACCCCAAAATCGCATTTGGCTCATATGGTTTTCTTCACGCTGACCGATGCGTCGCCCGCAGCGCAGCAGGCGTTGATTGACGGCTGCCACAAATACCTCAAGGGGCATCCGGGCGAAGTCCATTTCTCGGCTGGTACGCTGGTTCCCGATTTGGCTCGGCCGGTGAATGACCGCTTGTTTCATGTCAGCCTGCAACTTGTCTTCGACAGCCGCAAGGCTCACGATGAATATCAAGCTCACCCACGTCACACGCAGTTCGTTGAAGAGAACAAACCCAACTGGGCTTCAGTCCGCGTGTTCGATTCGTATGTGAGTTAGCAATTCCAGACGGTAGCGTAGTTCATCACCAGTAACGACGTCGCCGGTTTGGAGCACTTGGTTGCTGAGTAAGGGCTTGCCGTTGACGAACAATGGCTTCTGCGAACGGCACAGTAGCTCGTGCCCTTTTCGCACGAGCAAAACGGGGGCAGACCAATCAAGGCAATCGATGTGATGGGAGTCATCCGATCCGAGCAGGCAGGTATCGGCCAGCAGAACGATGCCGTCAACCGCTTTAGTCGGGCGATGATCGCTGACGAAATCGAGCCGCGCGGAAAGACTCAGATCGGAAGGTTGCCGAAAACGTAAGCGAACGCCTCGGCCAAGTTCCACAATCGCGCCGTCTGTCAAATGGACGCGATCGGTCACTTCTCGCCCCGCCACGCGAGCGGGACCGTGCGCTTCCAGCACGTACCCTTCGCCGGTACGCACGATAGTCGCGTGATGTCGCTTCAGGTCTGAGAGAATTGCGATGTCGGCCTCTTCGTGGCGGTCAGTTCGTAACGGCGCTGACGTGGAATAATCGGGACGGCCAATCGTGACTCGCTCGTTCAGACACAGCCAATAACAACCGACTCCGTCAATCCACAGCACGAAGATCGCCCCGTGCGTCTCGGAAAGTTCGTTAGTGCCGGGGGAATGACGGAGAAAACTCAGCATGGCATCAGCAACCCGAAATTTCAGCGAGGGCCGCAGCAGTGGACTAACGGAAAAGTAACCGAATTCATAGTCGTTTGGAGCACTCGCCCCTCGCTGACATTTCGGGTTACTGACGTAAGGCTGCTGAGTTGCAATCTGGAAACTTGCACTACGGTACGAGAGCGTCCAGGTTCACGATCTTTAGGTCGGGCTTCGTGCTCGATGGTTCGGCTTTCGGGGCGAAGTGGGCTTCGATTTGCGATTCCAAGTCGGCAGGTGTTGATTGTTTGGTTTCGGTCGGAATCAAGTCGCTGAGTTTGTTGTCGGCAGCCATGACTTTTTCGCGGACGTCGAGTTGCTTGTTGAGTTCTCGGATCAGCTTTTTGGCTCGCGTCAGTTCGCTGTCGTCGATGCTGACCGTGCTGACAGTCTCGGCCGCTTGCACGATTTTGATCCGGGCTTCGAGTTGTTCCAATTGGAGTTCGAGATCGGTCTTGGCGGCGAGCATGTTGTCGAGTTTCTCGCGGTTGGCGTGCAGTGCCTTGTGACGGGCCTCGAGGACTTGCCGCTCTTTCTTCAAAGTTTCTTCGGCCATTTTGAATCGGCCGAATCGCTTGGCAAGATCGGTCCGAACTTGATCGGCTGTGTAATTGTGACTGGCATAGTGCAACGTCGCAACACCCGATTTCAGATCGCTGGTGCGAGATTGAATGACCTCCTTTTGAGACGACAATTCAGATTCTTTGCGAGCCAGTTCAGCCGCCAGTTGCTCGACATCGACTTCTTGTTCGGCAATGACGTGCATGCAGTGTTTGATGTCAGGGATCAGGTTTTCGACCAGTTCGCGGGCACGAGCCATTTCGAAATCAATCGGGACTTCTTGCTTCACCGATTGTTGAACCGATTTCCCCCAAGTCCGAGCGTAGCTCCACACATCCCGCCCAAACACAAACGATGACAAGGCTCCCAGAGCCGCGATACCGTATGCCACTTTTCTGATCATGATCGCTCTCCCACACAGTTCCAAAACCCAGAAATCACGCAGACGCTTGTCTTCTTGACCGAACGGACTTGTGACGCGGCCAGACGAAAACGCCTCAACTGCCGTGATTCGACGCCAGACTCGGAAGCTTGGCGTAAAGTTTCAAAAATTTGGCGACAGTCGCATGCGGAAAACTGATGACCACACAATCGCCGGTCGTTTGCTCGCGAGCGAATCAGGTCGCTATACCGATCCCATTCCATCGGCAAGTTTGAAACAGCAAGAGGGAAAAGGAACTCACATGACCGGTTACACAGTTCATTCAGGCACGACCATTCAATTTTCGGAAGGTTGGGACCGTATCTTTGAATCACCCGCCAAGACTCGCAAACCGACGGCAACCGCGAAGGGCCAAAAACAAAATGCTTCCGGCAAAGTGCCGACAAAGAAGATCCCGACCGCGAAACCAACCAGTCGGAAAAAAGTGTCAGCCAAGCGCAAATAGTTGCGGACATCTTGGCGAGCGAGGTGGCATAAGCCCCGGGTTTCGCGGTGGTTTCACCCATCACCGAGGCTGACGCCGGCCCGCTCGCCTTTTGGTCTTGGGAGATCACCAATTGATGGACCCCACCGCGAATGTGATCTGGCTGAATGCCCGCGATGCTTGGCTGCGTGTGGATCGACCGAGCGGCACGATTCGCTTGGCCAATCCGGCGGCTGGCCGATTGTGTGGGCTGGAGTTGGCGCTATTGATCGGCCAGCCTTTTTGGGATCTGTTGGAGCCGACTTCAGTGGAGCGCCTGCGCGAGTGGCAGGCCGAATGGCAACGTGGCGGTGATCCGGGCGAACGAGTTGGTATTTGGCTGAGATCGCAAAATGGCGAGTCGATTCCGGTGACATTGCGTTCGTTTTCCGCATCCGAGTCGAACGCTGATCGAAGCGATTGGGTGGTGATCGAGGATCGCCGTGAAGCGCAATCTCTGGCCGCGCGATTGGACGAAGCTTCAACGCGGTTGGATGAAACGGAACGAATCGCCAAGCTTGGATGGTGGGAATGGAACATCCGCCGCGACGCGATCAATTTGTCCGAGTCGTTGCCGCAACTCTTCGGCCAAACCGGCGAGCCGATTCCGCTGACGTTGACCGAGTTTCTGAACACCGTACATCCGGACGATCGCGAACTGGTTCGACAGCGGCTTGAGGCGGCGCTGTGTGGCGAGCCGTACGTTGTGGACTTTCGAGTGATCAGAGCCGACGGGTCGGTGCGTCATCTGCATGCTCAAGGGCGAATTGAACGGGACGAGTCGGATCAACCAGTACGTCTGTTCGGCACCTGCCAGGACGTCACCGATCGTTGGCAGTCGATGCTTGATCTGCGCGAGAGCGAACAGAAGTATCGTGAGCTGGTGGAGACGTCTCGCGAGTTCATTTGGGCCGTTGACGGCGAGGGACTCTGGACGTTTGTGAATCCGGCAGTCCGAGAGCTTTACGGCTATGAACCTGACGAAATGCTCGGCAAACCATTCCGTATGGTTGTTGATCCGGAAAGTGTGTCTGTCGATTGGGAATCGTTTCAGAACGTGCTCGTGGGGCAACCGCTGTTCGATTACGAAACCGTGCATGTGCGGAAAGATGGTCAGCGAATCACGCTCAGTTTCAATGCGATCGCCAAGCATGACGCGGCGGGACGCGTGACTGGAGCCACCGGCACGGCTATGAACATCACAGAGCGTAAACGGCAAGAACAATTGCTGAGCGAACGGGAAAATTGGTTTCGGGCAATCTTCCAGAACGATCCACAGTGTCTGATGATTCTGTCACTGGACGGTCATTTGCTGGACCTGAATCCGACCTGTGCTCGGATCGCCGAAGTGGGGTCGGTCGACGAAGTGCTCGGTCATCTGGCCACGGACTGCTTGGTACCCGAATCGCATTACTCGTTTCAAAAAGCGATCATAGCGGCGGCTCATGGTGCGGCACGGCCTTGGCAAGCACTGGTTCAGGGGAAGAAAGGGGCACGGTGTTGGTTGGAAGGCCAGATGGTGCCGCTGCGTGACGCGAGCGGTCAGGTCATCCGATTGTTGGGGGCAGCGCAGGACGTGACCGTGCGGAAAAAAGCAGATGCCCTGCGCGACGGCGAACAACAAGTGCTGGAAGAGATCGCGTCGGGCCACAACCTGTCGCTGGCGCTGCAAGCGTTGATCAAATTGGTCGAATCACAGTTGCCAGGAGCGTTGGCTTTTCTATGCCTATTGGAAGAAGACGAATCGTTCTTGCGGGTCGCGGCCTGTTCCGACGTGCCGGAAGAGGTGACTCGGCAACTGAAAGCGATTCGGATTCAAGCGGGCGCACCCTCCTTTGCCGACTCGCTGGCCACCGGTCAGCGGCGAATCGTCGAGGACACGGCGACCGATGGGTCGTGGGAGCCGTTGCGAAATTTCGCCGACCAGTTTCAACTCCGATCCTGTTGGTCCGAGCCGATTCATGGCCTCAACAAAAACGTGCTCGGCGTACTGGCGGTGTTTTCCTTGTGGCCCAAATCACCGACCTCCGAGGATCTGAAGCTGATGGAAACCGGAGCCTATCTGGCCGGGATCGCGGTGCATCGCACGCGGTCAGAGCAGCGGTTGCGTGACAGTGAAATGCGGTTTCGCACGTTGTTTCAAGATTCACCCGACGCGATCTTCGTGGAATCACCGAGCGGCGTTGTCCTCGACGCGAATTCGGCCGCCTGCGAATTGCACGGTCTGTCACGACGTGAGTTGATCGGCAAACAGGTCATCGAGCTGGTTCCACCACGCTGGCGCGACGAAGTCCGACGCACGTTTCCCAAGTTAGCGAGTGGTGAATTGCGTGAACTGGAAAGTTATAGTTGGCATGCCCAGCGCGGCGAAGTCCCCATCAGCTTGCATGTCAGTCAAATCGAGTATCTGTTTCAGCCTGCGTTGCTGCTGCATGCTCGCGACATCACCGAGCGTCGCCGGGCCGAGGTGAAAGCTCGCGACATGGACTCCCAACTCGCTCACGCCGGGCGGCTGGCGGTAATGGGGGAATTGGTGGCGGGGATTTCGCACGAGATCAATCAACCGTTGTTCGCCATCAGCAACTTCGCGAATGCCTGCCGCACTGTACTGAAAAACGAAGCCGCGCCGCAGATCGACAAACTGCTGGAATGGACCCAAAAGATCAGTGATCAAGCCACGCGAGCGGGCGAAATCATCCGCCGCATGCGTGATTTTCTCCGCAAGTCGCCACAGCAACGTGCGCCGGTGGAAGTCGCCGAAACGATTCACGAGGCCACCGAATTGATCGCTTTGGAAACGCGTTCGCAACAAGTCAATCTGAGTTGCAAACTACCGTCCGAGCCGTTGTGGATCACGATGGATCGCGTCCAGATCCAGCAGGTGTTGGTCAACATTCTGCGGAATGCCATCCGGGCGGTGAGCGGCAATCCGCTCGAAGAACGACTCGTCGCGATTGTCACGACATTGGCCGACCAAGTGCTCACCGTCTCGATCTGTGACAACGGACACGGCTTTCAAGGCCACGATCCCGAGATGATTTTTCATCCGTTTTACACCTCGAAACCGGATGGCCTGGGGCTGGGCCTGACAATCAGCCGTGCGATCATCGAGGCCCACGGTGGACGATTGTGGGGAACGGCGAATCCCAATCGGGGAGCCACCTTTCACTTCACTTTACCCGTACCCAGCGTCACGGCGGGCTAATTTTTCAATCTGCGGAATATGTAGCTCCGCCCCTTGTGACCGGGATGCTGGGCTAAAGCCGTGTTTTCCCGGTGATTATCGAATCATGCTGGCCACAAGGGCCAGACCTACAGATTGCCCAAAGCAA
>JANMIF010000366.1:0-14372 GCA_031375695.1 Planctomyces sp. | reverse complement strand
GCGAAACCTTCAACAACACTTCCGACCGCTCCCGCTCTTTGACACTCAGACGTAACTTGCCCATCGGTCCCTCGGAAACGGCACCAGTGTGACATTTCTATCTTGGACAAGATGTGACATTTCTAAATTGGTCTGACAGCGTTCCAAAACCAGCAGCGCACGGCCGATCCTCAAACTCGAATGCATATTCCGGCCCACCGGGTAAACTCGTCGCAGCCTCCCTCTGTTTTGAAGGCGGTATCAATTCCACCACTTCGATGCGTGACGAGGCCATTTCTCACTCGGGTCATGAATCCTTCCGGCCAGCGCACGACATCTGTATTGGCCGGTCAAAACGGGGGCTGAGTTACATGGCTGAAACAATCGCTGGCCGCCCCGCCGAGCCCAATGGAGCCGTCGTGGCAAAGATTGACCCAGAAGCGACGTATGAGGAACCGCCGCAGGCGATTCCTGGCGAGGTCGTCAACAAGTCGCCGCTCGCGAAAGTGGAAACACAGCAGGGAGCCAAAACGGAAACTCGCCGTGAGTTCGGCGCGATTCCGGACCCCAGCGTCTCTGAAGAAACTCGCGTCGAAACGCCGTCATCGCGCGGAGCGACCGGAACGTCGAGTCGCACCGAAGTCGCGACGCCAGCGGTCGATCGCGGCGAGATCCCGCGAGTGTTGGGGGACTATGAGCTGCTCGACGAACTTGGCAAGGGGGGAATGGGCGTCGTCTTTCGAGCACGCCAGAAAAGCATGAATCGCATCGTCGCCTTGAAGGTGATTCGACCCGATCGGCTGGCGGGAATGACGATGTCCTCGCGGAAGAAGGCGATCGAGCGGTTTCAGACTGAAGCGGAAGCGGCGGCGAGAATCAGTCATGACAATCTCGTCGCGGTCTATGATGTCGGTTGCGAGTCGGGATGCCATTACCTGTCGATGCGGTATATCGAAGGTCCGAGTCTCGCGGATTTGGTCCGTAAGAATCCGGCGGACAATCGGCAATCGGCGGAATGGATCGAACCGGTTTGCCGTGCGGTTCATGCGGTTCACCGTCAGGGAATTTTGCATCGCGATCTGAAACCGCAGAACATCATGTTGGACAAAGCCACCGGCCGCACGATGTTGACGGACTTCGGTCTGGCGAAGCTCGCCGAAGACGATGCAGGTCTGACGCAGACCGGCGAGGCGATGGGGACGCCGGCGTACATGTCTCCTGAGCAATTTCGGGACGCGGCGCATGTGGCCGTGGCGGCGGATATCTATTCCCTGGGAGCGACGTTGTATTGCACGTTGTCGGGACGTCCCCCCTTTCAGGCGTCCAGCAGCATGCAGACGATGCAGCAAGTGCTCGAAACCGACGCCGTGTCGTTGCGGCAACTCAATCCGGCGGTCGATCGCGATCTCGAAACGATCTGCATGAAGTGTCTAGAGAAAGAGCCTTCTCGGCGGTACGCGTCAGCCGAATTGCTGGCCGATGAATTGAAGCGATACCTCGACGGCCGACCGATCCTCGCGCGGCCGGCCAGCATGCCGGAGCGAGCGGTTCGTTGGAGCCGCCGCAATTCGCTGCCGGCATCGCTCATAGGAGTCACCTGCATTGCGATCTTCGTGGCGTTAGCCGCCCTGGGTGTCAGCAACGTACGGACAGAAGCGGCTCGCCAGCGATCGGAAGAAAGCTTTCAAGAGGCGATGTCGGCGGTGAACGATCTCTTCACACGCGTCAGCGAAGAGCGGCTGCTGAATGAGCCGGGCTTACAAGCCGTACGACACGATTTGCTGAAGAAGGCGCGCGACTACTACGAGAAATTCTTGAAGCGCCGGGGTGATGATCCGTCGTTGAAAGTGGAATTGGCGGGGACGCAGTTTCGGATGGGACTGATCCTCGAAGAGTTGGAAACTCCCGAAACGGCACTCGATTGGTTTGCGAAAGCTCGTGACACTCAGAAGGCTCAAGTGGCCGCGAAACCCGAATCGCTCGAACAAGTGCGAACGCTGAGCAACACGATCAACGCGATGGGGCGAGCTTCCGCGAAGCTCGGCCGATTGGACGATGCGGCGAACAATTTCCGCGAAGCCGAACGCTTGCGTGAGGGCTTAATCGCTCAAACTAAGAACGACGACGACAAGTTTGAGCTGATCCGGCTGCACGCGAGCTGCCACATGAATCTGGGGGTCGTCGAACGTCAGCGGCAGAATCTCGATCTGGCGAAAACGCTTTACGAAGAGGCTCAGAAGCAACGTCAGCAGACTCTGCCACAGAAGCCGAAAGACCGAGCGATGCGGCGCGATCTCGCGAAAGGTTTTCATAATCTGGCCAACCTGGCCATTGATCGGAACGATGAAGAGGCCCTGCGCGACAACATCGGCAAGGCGATTGAACTGCTGGAAAAGCTGGTCCAGGAGAATGCTCGTGACCTCGACGACCAATACTTTTTGAGCCTGTGTTATCGCCTGCGCGGCGACCACTTGGCTGCGATGATTGCCGGCGATCCACAAGCGTTTGCGGGAGCTCAAGACGATTACTCACATGCCCTGCAAGTCGTGCAACGGCTGAGTGAACTCAACCCGTCCGTGCAAAAATATCTGCGCGAGTTGGCCGGACTGCTCGTCAATCTGGGACAGCTCGATGCCCAAGACTCGCGACGCGAGGCGGCGATCACTCGCTTCCGAAAAGCCCAGTCGATCCTGCAAGAGCTGGGCCGGCAGGAGAGATCGGAACTTGAACCGGCAACGGAAGCTCTGCGAAGAACTGTCGAGGCCGCGCTGCAACATTTGGTAAGCGATCCGAAATGAAATCGGGCTTCGTGTAGAGGCCCCATGTTGCCCGCCAAATTGAGCGGCCGATTGTGCCGAACCCGACCATAAGGCTCGACAATGCTTGAGGATTCGGCAGCTTGAGGACACAGCGAATTGGTCAATCCCTCGATGAGATCCCAATGCCTTCACCACATTCGGTCGATATTTCAAAAGTAACGTGAACCGAACTCCCGCACGAAGTGCGATTTTGCTCGTTAGATTCAAGGTCCCGTCGATGTCACGGATCAATACCCTGCTGCTTGCCTGCGTGACGCTGACATGGGCAATGTCGCTGTGTGCAGAGGACGCGCAGCCGCAATCACCCCTTCGGAGGACTGAAAACAAGGGGTCGAACGACGTCCCGCCGTTGAGTGAGACCGAAGCCAGTGAAGACTTTTTGTCCTTGTTTCAAGAAACGGCCAAGCCTGAGAAATCAGACAAACGGACCCCAAAAGAACCGGCACGGCGACCGACTCCTCCGGCAACTTCCACTCCACCGAAAACAGTTCCTCCTCCGCAGCCGGCTCCGTTCAATGCTCCGCCGCCAGTCGCCGATCAACTTCGCCCCTTCGCCAACAATCCGCAGCCGGCGGCCAATACTCCGCGTTACATCGGCCGGCTGGCACGGACGCCAGATATGTTCGGCGACTCCTTCATTCCAACGCATGCCCAATTTGGCAAATTAAATATGGATAACGCGAATGGCCGCACGGTGACAACGGCCGATCTGCCTGCTGCGGGAGGAAGTGGGCGATTTAAAAATGAATATGCTCGCGCATTACCCACAGATCGAGTCTTTGGCTTCTATCACTATTTTGACAATGCCTTGAACACTCAAGGAACGAATCCGGGGAGTTCCACCAACAAATCGGTCAATCGATTTACGCTGGGAATCGAAAAGACTTTTTTCGACGGCAACGACTCCGTGGAAATTCGGATGCCGTTCACGAGCCAAGTGAGTCTCGCCACACCGGGGCTGAGCTACAACTCGGAGGGAATTGGAGACTTGGTCGTTGGCCTCAAACATCTACTTTTCCTCGATGAGAATCAGGGACTAGCGATTGGTTTGGCGGTCAGCGTACCCACGGGGAGCAATCTCCGCGTACAGCAACCGACAGGGATAAACGGTTTGACACCAACAACGATCGATCTAAACAATCAAGCCGTGTATCTCTTGCCGTATCTGGCTTATCAAGCGACGCCCGATGATTCTTGGTTTTTCAACGGATACCTCCAAGTGGATACGCCTACGAATGGGAACTCCGTGCGGATTGTTGGCGGCAACAATAATGAAACGCTGAGGGTGACCGATCAAACGTTGCTATATTTGGACACCGCAGTCGGCTACTGGTGGTGGCGCAACGACGATGCCGAGTTACTGACCGGTTTGGCTAGCATCTTTGAAGTTCACTACACCACCACGCTCAACAGCGCGTCGTTCGTAACCAGCCGCGATCAGACCATTTCTTTTGGCAACTCCGCGAATCGGTTCAACGTGGTGAATGTGACAATGGGGCTCAATGCGTCGCTCGCTCGCAACACACAACTACGAGCGGCGTTCGTTTTACCGCTGCGCAACGGGACGAACCGCTTCTTTGACAGCGAATTCACCGTCGGCGTGACCTATCGGCTCTGATCGCTTGGGATTTTTGCGGGAAAGTCAGGCCACCTTGCACTGCGGCATTCCGCATTCTTTGGCGGTCATGTCACAAATTCCTCGTTTTCTTGAGTACTTACAAGTGGTTTGTTCTGAATTCGTGTAACGTCGGCTGGGAGAGCTGACTCTAAGAGCGAACCACAAAGTGCGAAGAGGAACACTTGGGAATCGAGGCAGGTCGCGAAGGCCGTCGCCTCAAGGAGGAGATGCGATGCTCGTGCTCAGTCGAAAAGTTGGGGAGTCGATTCGGATTGCCGACGACATTGAAGTGATGGTGGTGGAGGTCAAGCAGGGGAAAGTGCGACTCGGTTTTCGCTGCCCCGACCAAGTTCCGATTTTGCGGCAAGAAATCTATGATCGCGTCCGTTCGGAAGAACAGACGACGTTGACCCTGCCGGTCGAGCTTGTGTGATCGCCGGTAGTCGTGGCTTCGCCAGAACTTGGGTGGATGCCACCGGGGTGCCGACTGGCCCGCGTTCTGGCGAAGCGCGGCGACAAAGCAAGGCGGTGTCGCGGTTCGATGGTTCCACAGGAGTCGCGATCATGTCCGCTTTGTTTCTCACAGAAGATCACGTTCGCGAATTGCTCGACATCCCCACCGCTGTGGATGTGATGGAGGAATTGTTTCGCGAGGTCGCCGAAGGCCGGGCCACGAATGTCCCGCGCAGCCGAGTGCTAGGAGGCAAGATGCTGCTGCACACGATGTCGGGTTCCTGCGAGTATCTCGGTATCGGCGGCTGGAAGACGTATTCGACGACGCGTGACAAAAGCCGCTTTCTCGTCGGCCTGTATGACTTGGCGACCGGTGCGATCCTGGCGGTGATCGAAGCGGATTACTTGGGCCAGTTACGAACCGGCGCGGCATCGGGAGTCGCCACCGAATTCTTAGCTCGACCGGATGCGCAAGTGGTCGGACTGTTCGGTGCCGGGCTGCAAGCTCGCACACAACTGAGTGCGGTCTGCCATGTGCGAAAGATTCGACGGGTCGAGGTCTATTGTCGCGATGCCGCGCGACGTGAAGCGTTTGCCGCCGAAATGTCGGAGTTCTGCGCGACGGAGGTTGTGCCGGTTCGATCGCCCGACGAAGTCGCGGCCGAAAAAGATATCGTGATCTGCGCGACGAGTAGCAAAACACCGCTGTTCGATGGCCGGGCTCTCGACGAAGGGACACATCTGAACGTGATTGGCTCAAACTTCCTGACGAAAGCCGAAGTGGACATCACAACGATCCGCCGCGCAGACAGCATTGTCTGTGACAACAATCAACAATGCCGGCTGGAAGCTGGCGATTTTCTTGCGGCCATCGAAGCGGGTGTGACCGATTGGTCGCTGATGCGCGAACTCGCCGATGTCGTCTCTGGTCGGCAGACCGGTCGCGCTTTGCCCGAAAACATCACGCTTTTCAAGTCGGTCGGCTTGGCGATCGAAGACATCGCACTGGCCGCCAAGCTGCTCCGCATCGCTGACCGCGAACGGATCGGCCAGCGTCTGCCGTTCTGAAGTAACATTAACTTGACGCGCGAGCGAGGGCGGGTACTCCAAACGATGTGGAATTTCCTATCGGTAAAGCGCCCGCCCTCGCTGGCGCTTTCACACTTCGGGTTAGCGTCGACTTGCAGGTCAGCGAAATCGGCAACGTCAGCATCTTGGGAAAAGCTGACTCAAGTTACCAATTCCCACAGCCGATCTGACCAGAGAAGTTTTGTTCGAATTTGGCCAAGGATGGTCGTCGAGCGGAAAACACCGGGAATATCGCGAGTTTGCAAACGCGGTGGAGTCCGACAAGGAGGTTGGGATGCGTCGCTGGTTGAAGAGGATGGCAGTTTGTGGAGTCATCGGCGCAACGTTGGGAGCTGCCTTTGCGGCCGAACGTCTGACCGAACGAAAAACCGTCGGCCCGAAGAAAACTCGTCATCCAGGGGCTGAGTATTTCAGCCGAAATGGCGAGACCACTGGTACGTCGGTGTCGCCGCAACAGGAATTGGAAACGCTCGTTTCCCAAGCCAATGCGACACCTAAGCCGTTTGTTCGCAATCGCGACTTGAGCGATGAACCCATCGTCGGATCAGCTGCTCGATCGGCTCGGAACTCGGAACCGAAGCGGCTAGCGGAAGTCAATCACGCCGTTCCAATTGCCAATCAGGCGGGACCGAGAACGCAACCGACCAAGAGCGACACCGCAAAATTACTCACCGAACTGCGGAAGAATCCGAGGGCTCGCGCAGCGGAGAAAGAGACGACATCGGGAGTCGTTGATGCCTCATTTCGGCAGGAGAGCGGATCGAAATCGAAAATCCAATTGACTCACAGTGAATCGCGAAAAGCCGTCGCGGAACCCGCAGTTGATGAACTTGAAGACTGGAGTGTCGAGCAACCATCGAAGGGCAACAACAAGACGCCGCGAATCACACGAGCAACACGAACGCTAGGGGTCGAGCGACCCACGATCAATCGTCAGTCCGGCAATGGCCAATCGGGAACCCCCACCGTCATCGTCGAATGGGTCAAGCGAGGTGAGATCAGCGTCGGGCAAGAGTGTGCGTGCGATTTGCTCGTTACAAATACGAGCAAGGCTGCGGCTCGCCAAGTGATTGTCGAAGCGTTCTTTCCCGCTTCGGTTCGTCTGACGGCGGCGAATCCGGAACCTGTGGAAGTCGAGGATCACCTGGAATGGTTGATCGACGAACTTCCGGCTGGCGGCGAACGAACGATTGCCATCAGGATGATTCCCAGCCAGCGCGGCGAATTGGCAACGACGGCCAACGTCCGTTTCACTGGGACGGCAGCCAGTGTCTTCAACGTCTCAGAGCCGTTGCTGAAACTGGCGGTCAGCGGTCCAGAAGAGGCTGCGGTCGGCGACCCTGTTCTACAGACGGTGACGATTGCGAATCCCGGCACAGGCCTGGCGAGCAACGTCAAACTGCAACTGACGATTCCCAAGGGACTGGAGTCGACGCGTGGCGATCACTCGCTGCTAGATGTTGGTTCGTTGGCTCCCGGCGAATCGCGCACGTTGCGGTTGTCGTTCACGGCGATCAGTGACGGCGAACAAACTTTGGAGATTAATGCAACGGCCGACGCCGAGTTATCTCAGTTTGCCGAATCGACCGTAACCGTCACCGCGCCGGTTCTGCACGCGTCCATCGAAGGTCCGGTTCAGCAATATGCCGGTCGCGAAGCGAAATACACGATTCAAGTGGCAAACGACGGCCGAGCGATCACTCACAACGTCCGCGTCACGCATCAACTGCCGCCGGGATTCAAGTTCGTGAAGGCCGACAAGAACGGTTCGTTCGACACGGCAAGTAGCACAATCACTTGGTTCTTAGGGGCGATTGAAACACGTCAAATTGCGGCGCTGAAGTTCACTGCGGTTGCGAACGAACTTGGAGACTTCGATCACCACGTGCAGGTAACATCAGACAACATCGTGGCCGCGAACGCCGAATTCAGCACGGCGATCGAAGGTTCCGCCGAATTGGCTCTCGAAATTCTTGACCTCGACGATCCCGGCATCGTCGGTCACGACACCGCTTACGAGATTCGAGTCAGCAACTCCGGTTCCAAGTCCGCTCGCAAGGTGGGCCTGACATTCGAATTGCCACGCGGGATGAAAGTCGGTGAAGTCGAATCGCCAACCAAGCACTTTGCCAAATCCGGCCTGATCCTGTTCAACGATCTGCCGGAACTGAAACCGGGCAAGACGGCGATCTACCGAGTTCACGTTACCGCCAACTCCGACGGAAACCAGCGGGTCCGCGCTCGACTCACCAGCGAATCGGTGGACGAAGAAGTCGTAGCCGAAGAGACCACGAAGTTTGAAACGGAGTAGTTTCCGTAGCCACGCTCGCCAAGATCGTTGGCTGTCTGGTACACCCCACGCTCTTGGCGAGCGTGGCTACGACTACTTCTGAGCGGCCTGTGGGTTTCGCAGCAGTGTGGCGTAGTCGAGTGAGATTTGCAGCACTTCGTTGTTGTACGCTTCATCCGCAAAGATCGGCTTGTCACTGGAGCGAGTGATCGGGTCATCCAGGTCCGCCTCGGATGGCTCTTTCTTGTTTTGAGCACGCTCAGCTCGCAGTGCCGACTCATTCAACGAGATCGTCTTGCGATTCTTCCGTTCCACGAATTTCGCGATGTCCTTCTGGATCTCGACCAATTTGGGATCGGCCGCGACACGCCGTTCTGAGCGACTTCGCAAGAGTGACAGCAAATCACTCGTGACCATATTGGCCGAACTGTGCGACGCTGGCGGAACACGGTCGAAGGCCAGCGCGTTTTCCAGCGAAGCCTCACCAAGGTCCATTTGATCCAGCAACGACGGAAGCACGATGTCAGATGTCACCCCTTCGTTTTGCGTGCTGTCGCCGTTCACTCGATAGAACTGCTGAATGGTCAGCTTCAAGGCACCGCGGTCCTGTTTGTTGAAGAAACCCAGAGCCGAAGTGACCGGCATGACGTTTTGCACGGTCCCTTTGCCGTGAGTCGTCTTGTCGCCAACGACGATGCCGCGCTGATAGTCCTTGATCACTCCGGCGAAAATCTCCGATGCGGATGCCGACAGCTTGTTGCAGATCACGACCAGCGGGCCGGAATATTGCACTCCCTCAATTTCATCATCGTGCGATTTAATCTTGCCGCTCTGTTCTTTGACTTGCACCACCGGACCTTTGTCGATGAACAGCCCGGAAACATCGATCGCTTCACTGAGTGCTCCACCGCCATTTGTTCGCAGATCAACCACGACAACATCCACACCACCTTGCTGCTGGAATTTTTTCAGCACGGCCTGGACGTCTTTAGCCGTGCTCTTGGCGTTCTCGTTTCCTTCCTGGAAACCTTTGAAATCTCGGTAAAACGAGGGAATGTTGACGACTCCGACTTTTCCTTTACGGCCGCTGAGCCGCTTGTCGGATTCCAGGATTTCTCCCTTCACCGCAGCATTCGTCAGTTCGACCTTTTGGCGAATCAGTTCATAAGTCACCACGTCACCGCTGTCTCCCTTTTTCACTTTGAGTCGGACTTTCGTCTTACCTGGGCCGCGGATCAGCCGAACGACTTTGCTGAGTTTCATTTCCAGGATTTCGACCATCTCTCCTGTCTCTTGTCCTACAGCGAGAATTCGGTCCCCGGCTTTCAACCGTCCGTCGGCTGCCGCCGCGCCGCTCGGCACGACTTCGTTGACGATCGTAAAGCCATCCTCGGACCGCAGCGCCGCGCCGATTCCTTCGAGGCTGAGCGCGATCTGAATCTGGAATTCTTCGTCCGACTGCGGCGACATGTAGGCCGAGTGCGGATCGAAGCAATGTGTCAAAGACGACAAATACATTTCCAATTTCTCGGAGTCTTCGGTCTCCTGATATGACTTCAATATCATGCGATAGCGCGTTTGCAGCCGCTTTTTTGGATCGGCTTCTCGTTCGCGTTTCGGTTCAGAGCCGAGTCTTTCTTTTTCTTTGACCTTATCAACTGGCTCTTCAGCTTCCAGCTTGCCGTTGAGCAACTCGAACTTGATCCGCTTGCGCCAGCGGTCGTTCAACTCCGACTCGTTGGCAGCGTACGGAACCTTGTCGGCATCTAATTCAATAGACTCGTCGATAGTGAAGTCGTGCGGGTCCAAGATCAGCTTTTGAGCATACGCCAACTGCCGGTCGAGGCGTTGTAGGAACATGTCCCACACGTCGTAGGCAAACTGGGTGTTGCCAGCCTTCAATTGGTTGTCGAGTTCAGTCTTGAACTTCGACAACTCATTTACGTCCACCTGAGTGAAGTAAAGCTTTTGCGGATCGATCGTCTTCAGAAACCGGTCCAACAGTTTGATGGAGACCGCATCGTCAATCGGCTTCTGGCTGATGTGATGCTTCTGCATCATTTGGCAGACGAGTTTGGTCGTGGTCTCGTCGTTCGGACGATTCGCGGCCAGCAAGTCGGCGAGCATTGTCACCATCGCCAACAAGAACAACCCAGCACACAGTGAATACGCGGTCCGAGACGGAACTTTGAGCGTCATGAGAGATTCCCGATGAGCAATGAGTTCAGCTCACCACAGCGTGTGAGCCATGAAGGGGAAGGGCCGACAAGTTGAGATCGCACAACACTTCAACGCGATCCATAAATTTGCGGCGCGATGGTAGTTCAACCCCGCAAACCACACAAGATGCCGTTCTACGAAGCAATTTGTCGTGGTGATACGCAATTCCAGCAAGGATCGTTGGCCGCTGCGATCCGTTCGTTTCGACCTCGGCAGGCATTTGCTATTCTGCAAGCGGCTAAAAAAGGGTCGTGCGTTCCAGTTTAAGATTGGCAGAGACAGCTCATGATTTTCGAACGTTGTCTCCACCAATTTTAGATTTTGAATGCACGCCCCCCCTTCCTACATTCACGCAACAGCGAGGCCATGCGATCGTGTCGATCATTGTGCAGAAATTTGGCGGGACCAGTGTGGCCAACGCCGAACGAATCAGGGCAGCAGCTCAACGAGCGGTGGATGCGAAGCGGAAGGGGCATCAGGTGGTGATGGTCATTTCGGCTCGCGGGCTGAAGACCGACGAGTTGGTCGATTTGGCGAATGAGATTTCGGCAAACCCTCCCGCTCGTGAAATGGACATGCTGCTGGCGACCGGCGAACAAGAAGCGGTCGCGCTGGTGGCGATGGCTATTCAGGAATTGGGCGAGCCAGCGGTCAGTTTAACCGGAGCTCAGATTGGAGTGCTGACGGACAACACGTTCACGAAAGCTCGGATCAAGAAAATCTCGACCGAACGGATGCGGAAAGCACTCGGCGAGGGGAAGATCGTCGTCGCGGCGGGGTTTCAAGGAATTGATGACGACTTCAACATCACGACCCTGGGGCGAGGTGGCAGCGACACGACGGCGACCGCTTTGGCCGCCGTGTTGCAAGCGGAAGAATGCGAAATTTACACAGACGTTGAAGGGATCTTTACGACCGATCCGCGGATCGTGAAGAACGCTCGCAAGTTACTGCGCATTTCTTATGACGAGATGTTGGAACTGACGAGTCTCGGCGGGGGCAAGATGCACTCGCGGTCGATTGAGTTTGCAAAGAAGTATCGTGTGCGGTTGCGTGTGCGGCCTGGATTTAACGACACGCTGGGGACGTTGATCTGCCCGGAGGCGGACGATGACGGACCGGCGGTCACGGGGTTGGCGCTCGTCAAGGATGAGGTCCGTGTCAGCTTGTGTGATATCCCGGATCGGCCCGGCGTAATGAGCTTGATCTTCACGAAGATGGCTGAGCGGAAAATTCCAATCGACATGGTGGTGCAAGACATTGCCACCGGTGGGCTGGCGCAAGTGTCGTTCACTATTCCGCAAAATGATTTCGCGGAAACGCTGACCGCGGCGGAAGAAGCGGTTACCGAACTTGGCAGCGGCTCGGTGCAGCACGGGACGAACCTCGCGAAAGTCTCTTGCGTCGGGACGGGAATGAGGCACCACACCGGCGTCGCGGCGTCGTTTTTTCAGGCGCTCGCGGCGAAAAAGATCAGCATCGGCATGATCACGACCGGGGACATCAAGATCTCCTGCCTGGTCGATCGGACTCAAGGACCGGCGGCACTGATCGCGGTGCATGATGGCTTCAAGCTATACGAAGAAACCGCCGTCGCTCCGCCTGTCGGTTGGGAAACACCCGAAGAATCGCCCGATGCGATCGACCATGCTCGCGATGAGCTGGAGCGGGATGTCGTCAGCAAACTGGCTCACATGGAGGACATCGTCGTCAGTGAAGTTCTGCTCGATCTTGACCAAGCCCGCGTGACCGTTCGTAATTTGCCGGATGAGCCAGGCGTGGCTGCGACGATCTTCACTGCAGCGGCCGAAGGAGGCGTGATGGTGGACATGATTGTGCAGAACATCAGTCAGCGCGGCCACGCAAATTTGTCATTCACTGTGTTGCGAAAAGACCTCGATCAATGCCTGCTGCTGGTTCGCGAAGCATTGGAACCGTGGCGCGACGCGGAACTCAGCTTTGAACGGGAGATCGCAAAGTTATCCGTCATGGGGATCGGTTTGCGTAGTCACACCGGGGTTGGAGAAAAAATGTTTCGCGCGCTGGCTGGGGCGAGTGTGAACATCCAAATGGTCAGCACGAGCGAAATCCGCATTAGCGCGGTGGTCTCGCCAAGCGATGGCCAACGGGCATTGGACTCACTGCTGGAAACGTTCAAACTTTAGGCGAATGTGGGGCCATTTTACGTTGTGGTTCGATGCTCTGCGTCGATTTTCACGACGCGGAGAGACACACTCTTTTTGGATTCGCCCCACTATCCGTTCGTCCGAGCCACTTCGCGAATGAAGTCGAGGGCTTCATCGAGGTCGAGGACTTGCATCCCTCGCTGGCGGCCGTTGCGGTCGCATTTTTCTAGCAGCATCAGTTCGTCGAAGTCGGGGGATTCGCGGAGCCGCTGTTTGGCTCGGAAACCGATCGTTCCGTCGGCGACTTGATGAGCTTCCATGTGATGTTCGATTAGCCATGCCGTCCGCTCGGTGATGAATTCGCCGAGCGCCTCGATAGCGGCGACGACGTGATCTTCCGGATCGAGGCCTTTGCCGACGTCATGCAACAGCGCGGCCAGCATGAACTCTTCGTCGTAGGGCAACTCGTCGCGAGCCAGTTCAAACACTTGCAAGCTGTGATACAGCACATCCCCCTCTGGATGATGCTTCTTCGACTGGCCGACCCCTTCCAGCGGCAACAGCAGCGAACGAAAAACCTGAAAACGATCGACCTTGCTCTCGGCGTCGAGCACTTCGTTGTCGAGTTCGATGTCCGGGTATTCCTGACGCAGAAGCTGCTCGAACTCCGCGATTGAAGCTCGTTCGATGGCTTTGCCAGTGATCGAGCTTTTGAAGACGTATGCCAGCTTCTCGGCGGGATACACAGTCAGTTCGATCAAGAAGCGATCTTGAACGTGGATATGCGTGTAAACCCGCTCTTCGCCGAATTTCCGAACGCGCTTGTGTTCGATGTCGAAGGTCATCCCTTCTTGGTCGAGCAATCTCGCGACCGATTCGACGCTGGACGTGAAGACGTGCAGGTCGATATCCGAACCGCGGCGGATGTGGCCGGTCAGCGTGCTGCCTATGACTTTCGGTTTGAACACTGCCAGCAACCGCATCACTCGCAATGCCTCAACACGCATGTCGCGGAGCTTGTCGTGACGCCGGTCTCCCTCGAATAGAATCGCCAGCCGCTGGATTTCGTCGCGGATTTCAGTGTTGCTCGGCAGGTCGCTCGGTTTGACCCAACCTTGGCAAATCGCGCGAGCGGCCTTGAGCTTGGCTCGGTAATACTCTTTTTCTTCGCGGCGATACATCAACCGCGCAGCTTCGAAGATGATCTGCCGCCGCAACTTTTCATTGCCTCGACGCCGCATGCGTTCGGGCGATTGCTTTGGATTGTCTGGTTCGGAATCTTGATCGAACTCGTGGTCTAACTGTTCCTGTTTCATTGATGTGTGTGCCGATATCAAGCCCATCAAAGCGGCACCGGGCTGGGAGGCATAATTACGATGAAGCGAACGATTTGAAAGACGAATTCTCTGATCGATCGTCGTTGGCGTAACACCAAGGCTTGAATCGTAGTTCCTCAATCAACAAAAATTGCTTCTATGACAGAAAACCGATTTCCCACTCGAGGCGAGCATTTCCTGAGTGTCGCGATCATGTGGTCGCTTACGATTCTTTGTGGCTATTTCGTTGCCTACTTTGCCGTGTTCGATGGCAAAGTCTACCACAGTTCGGGATTCGATTCTGCAACGGGGACCAATCGCTACACGGCGGGCCAATTTGCCTTGTTGGAAGCATAGCGCAGAATACGCAAGAGATTCTGTGTGAATTCGCGAGCCAGATGTCGGCTGGCGATTGTTTGTTCGGGAGAATGGGAAGGGTTTGCTGTGAATGTTCAGCCCGCC
>JANMIF010000340.1:0-3067 GCA_031375695.1 Planctomyces sp. | reverse complement strand
TCCTCCGTCGGTTGATCCCAACCGCGTCGGATTTGGTCCAGTGAGAGAACTCGCACCTGACAGGTCAAAGCTTTCACGATGTCCTGATCGAATTGAGTCAAAGTTCGGATGAATCGTCACTGGCGAGCTTGATGTCGTTGGTGCTCAACCTGGGAGCGATGAATTGGTTGCTGGAATGACTGACCGTCGTCCGTGTCTCGAACCCATCGCGTTGAGTGGACACAGTGGCCGAGTGCATCAGGTCGACGGTTTCGCCGCTGCCCTTTGAAAGTCGCTCTTGCTCTTCAGGAGACGAAATGGCGTACCACTGCCGATAACGGCAGTTGGCTTCGACGACGTGAATAAGATTGTCCTGCTTGAGATCCAACATCGACTGATTGGCGAGAATCACACCGACATTCATGCTGCGGGCGATTTGCAGGATCGCGTCTACGTTATGTGCCGCGACTCGCTGAAACTCATCGATCATCAGATAGACCTGTCGGCGTTGTGGGGTCAGCGTCGCCGTGGTCAGCAACATGAACATGGCCAGCCGCGCGATTTCCGCTGACGATCCAGGACCGAGAGTCGTGGAAAGATGGAAATAGAAAATCTCTTGCCGCTCAAAAAGTTGGGCGGGGTCCATCGCGCAGCGGCTCACATCGGGGGTCGGTGTCGACTGGGGAGTGACGTTGAGCGGTTTGAACGAAGCCATTCGTTCGGCCAGCATCCAAACATGATTACCGGCTTCAGTCTTGCTCTCGCTCAGTCCGTGTGGCTTGGGACGCTGTGTGACATACGCGATGCGGTCAGCAAGATCGGCAAACGATCCGACGTCGGGGTAGTGTTTCAACGTGGCATGCAGCACCATCGCGTTGGCGGAACTGAAGTATCCGCGTCCGTAGTCCGTCCCGTAGACAAGGCCCAACGCTCCGCAAAGCACGTCCGTCCGCTGAAACAGATTCAGTCGATTCCAGCATGGCAATTGAAACGGATTGAAAGCAAATGTGGATTGGTCTTCGCGAATGGTGAAATATCGGAGCGGAATCTGTTTCCCATAGCGGCTGGCGGCGGACTTCAGGGATGCCAAGATTTCCTGAGAGTCGCCTTTGAGGTCAATGACCATCAAGCTGCTGTTGCCATCTGCGATCAGTTGCTCGGCGAGCGGAATAAGGCCGCGTGCCGTTTTTCCGGAACCGCTGTCGCCGAGCAAATGGGCATGTTCTTGAAAGACCGCTCGTGGGACCAACAGTGGCGAACCGTCGTGAGCAACGCGCCCCGTATAAATACTGTCTCGTTCAATGGGGTTCTCGGATGAGCGAATCGCTTCGGTGATCTGTTGCCATTCACTGGATTGTGAACTTGCACCATTCGTTCTCGATGGTCGCGAGACGGCGGAGAACGCGACAACGCTGATGAGGGCGATCGAGATGGCCACCGGCACCGCAACGAAGGCCAAGACAAGGCAGGTCCACACGAGGATGTTGTCAATGGGCGGTCTGGCGTTGCCCCAAACTACCTCAGAAAGGCCAGTGGCGTCGGTAACCAGCAGCGTCACACTGACGACCAACAGCACGATCATCCCAAGTCGAGTCGGCAATGAGCCGGCGGGGCTGGCCACCGTTCCGGGAGCCGTTTCGTCCGATCGATTGTAGGTACACCAAGAGTGCCAAGCGGTGAACACGTTGGTCATGCCGAGAATCGGATCTCCACCGGTCAGCAGCAAGCTGGCTGCCGTTCCCACCACGAGAATCACGAAGGAAAGTCCGGCGGCATGAGGAGCGGCGATGGCGAGGCCGATCGGAATGACGAGAAACGCCGAGTAGAGAGTGATGATGTCCCATTGCTCTCGAATGCGTTCTGCATCCTTTTGCGGAAAGCAAGTGGTGATGTAGATGAAGTGGCGGGCGAATTCGCGACCGACATACGCGGCACACACCACCACGACGGCGACACGAACCACGAACGGCAGTCCGATGACGTGAATGAAATAGGGAATTGCCAAGAGCCACAGGCTGGGTTGATAGAGCGAGAATGACTTCCAGAGTCCGATCAGCCCACGGAGCATGACCACGACAACAATGATGTTGAGGGGAAACATGAACCCAAATGCGTGACCGAGCCAATCGGCAGCGAGCGCGATGCCAGACAGCAGATAGAGGTTGCTGAAAAACGTCCGACAAAAGCGGAAATCGTGAGCCGTGTTGTTCGACCGATGAGCAAACTCAATGCTCATCGGTTGGCTCGGTAAATGGCCAATCTGAATCGGATTGCCGGTCGATTGAAAGTAGGTTTCGCGGGGCATGTTCGGTGTCCTTATTGTTGACGCAGTTGCAAGAGTGTCAGCCGGGGAATGATCGCGAGATGCAGCCGTATGCTGTCGTTCCAAGACACGGCTTCGATCGCCTGACGAATCAGGCGGGCTTTGCTGGGAGTCGTGGTCAAGATCACCATCTGAAATCGTTGTTGCTCAACGAGCTTGCGAAACTCATCGAACTCCCAACGTGCGGAACAGTCGGCGGCGGCCTTCTTGGCGACGTGTTGAGGCGAGCCGCCAAGATCAACCCGAATCAATTCGAGCACTCCGCTACTGTTGCGGCAGTACGGTGCGTGAGTCAGTTCGTCTGGAAGCCAAGGGAAAGACTCCGACAACTCGGCCTTCATCAATCGAGTTCGCTGCCCGTGGGAGCCATAGAGCAGTACCGCGTAGTCAATGGGGAGCGATTGGGAACCGAGCGGCTCGCTGCGACGGTTCGCATAGCCCAGATCCCGCACGGCCGCCGGTCCCAATGTGAAATAGTCTTCGGGTGGAATCAGCGGATAGCGTCGCAACCAACCTTGTTGGCACAGTCTCGCCGTCACCTTTGTCACGGCGTTCAGCGATTGCTCGCCAAAGAGGACTTGGCGGTAGGCCAAGTTCGTTCCCAAGCGAAACCGATCGGTCAGTTGCAGGATTTGTTCGTCTCGTTTTTGCATGAGGCTTGTGTCCATCATTCACCAGATTTGGTAGGGCAAGCCGCGCGCGGCTGCGTCGTCGTGAAAATCGGCCACACGAGCCGGGCCGTAACTTCCGCCAAACTCGATCAAC
>JANMIF010000097.1:0-17071 GCA_031375695.1 Planctomyces sp. | reverse complement strand
CCCTCAGCAGCATCCGCCACGC
This sequence comes from Planctomyces sp., assembly GCA_031375695.1. Lineage (GTDB taxonomy): Bacteria > Planctomycetota > Planctomycetia > Planctomycetales > Planctomycetaceae > SXKJ01. The sequence continues at coordinate 17,049 of JANMIF010000097.1, read as the reverse complement.
CACCATCAATCTCGCCCGCCGACTCACCCAATCCGTGGGCTCCCTCTGCCAAGAACACGCCCTCAAAATCAACCTCTTGCTGAACAGACTACGCATCCTCAGAAACTAGCCTGCCGTGTCGGAATTCCGAAGGTCCAAAACCCAATAACCAAGGAAACCTCAAAGCCCAAGGCCCTAACGAGCGCGGCCTCTTAAGCGTTTTGCAGAACGCTCACCCTCGCTCTCACGCTTTGGGTTAGTGATTCACACTCCCGCCAATTTGCGGCTTGCCAGCAGAGTGCCAATCAGTGTTAGGAGATGTTCGTCATGGAAGGGTTTGACCAAATAATCGTTGGCCCCAAGTTGGCGGGCTTTCGTGCGGTGCTTTTCGGCGGCGCGGGATGTGATCATCACAACAGGAGTCTCACGATGCGCGGGGGTCATGCGGAGCGAGTTGAGTAGATCGAAGCCATCCATGCGTGGCATTTCGATGTCCAGCAGAAACAGGTCGGGAACACGTCTGGCGTTCCGGATCTTGTCCAGCGCGTCGAGTCCGTCTTTGGCTTCGATCGCGACGAAGCCCGCTTTCTTCAGCAAGTTCGCCGTGACTCGTCGGACGCTGACGGAATCATCGACGACCATGATCACCGGCGGTTCGGGCGGCATGACATCGCGAACCTCCGGCGGCGATTCGATATCGTCGGCGATCGGCGGTGCAAGTTTTGTCTGTTCTCGCCGTTCGTGGCCGAACTCGCCAGAACTCGGGGATTCCGGCATAGAGAGACTATCTCGTTCCCAAAGCCTGGCGACTTCGGTTACGGGCGAATTGGCGACAAGTGAATCATTGCCGATCGCGGTCGCCTCCACCAACGGGCCGGGGTCGAGGATCGGAACAACCGAGCCATCGCCGAGCACCGTCGCGCCCAGCAAACCGGAGACGTGTCGCAGATGTGTTCCCAGTTGCTTCACGACGATATCGCGGCTGGCGAGGATTTTGTCCACAACCAAAGCGAGCTTGTCGTCGCCCGAAGCGATCACGACGACCGGCAGCATTGTGGTCGAGCGGTCGTCCGGTTGCCGTAGTTTCAGATGGTCGGCCAGAAACACCAGCGGCAACGCTTCGCCACCAAGACGCAAGACCGGCGATCGGCCCAGGCATTCGACCGCGCCCCGTTCGACTCGCAGAATTTGCACGACGACCGGTAGCGGAATCGCGAATGTTTCGCCGGCCACGGTGACGAGCAGCGCTCGCGTGACCGACAGAGTGATCGGCAGGCGAATCGTGAAAGCCGTCCCCGTCCCTTCCCGCGACTCAACGCTGATCGTCCCTTTCAACTTGCGAACTTTGTCCGCCACGACGTCCATGCCGATCCCGCGCCCGGAGATTTCGTTGACCGTAGCAGCAGTGCTGAGTCCGGGCAGGAAAATCATGGCGGCCAGTTGTTCGTCGCTCATCTGTTCCGCTTTGCCCGCGTCGATCAATCCGAGTCGCAGCGCCGTGCGGCGAATCGCGTCGATGTTCAAGCCGGCACCGTCATCGCTGATCTTCAACACGATCTGCGTCCCTTGAGCAAACGCCTGCAAGCGAATCGTTGCTCGTTCCGGCTTGTTCACCGCGCGTCGCACGTCGGGCGATTCAATTCCGTGATCGACGCCGTTTCGCAACAAGTGCATCAGCGGATCGATCAGTTCGTCCAGCACCGGCTTGTCGACTTCTGTCTCGCCGCCGGCGATGACGAAATCGACCAGTTTGCCTTGCGGTTCGGCGACCGTGCGTACCGTTCGCTGTAACCGCCCGGCCATTTGCATCAGCGGGACCATGCGAATCCGCATCAGCCGATCTTGCGTGTTGCGGCCCAGCCGGCCTTGCCGATGCAACAGTTGATCGAAGTCACCGTGCATGCTGCGCAGTTCGAGCGCGATCGTGCCGACGTCGGTCGTCGCTTCGGACAGCGTTCGCGACAGCAAATGAAATTCGGTGTACCGGTCCATTTCGAGCGCATCGAATTCCTCGCGGGCCTTCGCCGAGAACCGCTTGTCGCCACGGCTTCGGGGCCGACGCGAATCGTCTTCCCACAGTCGCTGTCGTCCGCCGAGCGCTTCGACGCCGTACTTCGTATCCAGGTCTCGTGACGCCTGCCGCAATCGCTCGACCGCCCGCTGCAAGTCTTCGACGTATTGCAGAAAGTCCGACATCCGCGTCTCGAACGACGTGCGGTTGATCAGCAATTCGCCAATTTCGCGAACCAACGAATCGACTCGTTCCAGCGGCACTCGCAACGTTTCGCCCTGCCGCTTTTCGCTGTCGACTCCGTCGGCCGTTGTTGCGTCGATGAGCTTCTCGGCCAACGGACGTTGACTCCAGGCCGCCAACATAGGCAACGCGTCACGAACGACAATTTCATTAGTCGGCGGTAGTTCGATAACTGCCGGAAGGTCTAAGACCGTCTCCGTGACTTCAGTCGAAGCCAACGGTGAGAATTCGGCAGGTTCGAAGTCGCTTGAGACTTCGGAAGTCTCGACGACGTCAGAAGTCTGTGTTGTCAAATCCAGATTGTCTGCAAGACTCAGTTCTTGCAAGGCCATTGAATCCGCCACGGCCATTTGTGGTACTGGAATCTCGTCGGCTTCCTGGCTTTGCGGCGCGATGAACAACTCGAACGCGGACGGGAGTTCGGGAATCGACTCAATCGCCGACATCGTCAAGATGATCGGCTCGGCCTGCGTGTCGAAAGTCGATCCGCTGCGGATCGGCTCCGGCAATTCCGGCGGGAGTTCGATCGTCTGCAATTCGCCCAGACGTTTCGCATCTGATGGCGAGAAACTCGGTTCTGCAGCCGCGACATCGTTTTCGAGCAACAGATGCGATCTCATCAAGTCGGCCTGGGTCGGATCGCTGGGGGGGATCGCGGTCCACAATTCGTCGTGTTGGACCGAGTCCTGCCTGACTGGAAGCGTCAGCGAGGGCGAGTGCTCCACGAGACTTTGAGGTGTGCTGGGTGTGCTCTCGCTAACGCTTTGATTTAGTGTGTCGGCCATGGATTCGTGAACTGCCAACGCCGCGTCATATTGCTCAAACAATTTCGAGACGGTCGTGCGCATCGGTTCCGGCTTGAAGTATCCCGAGGCAAGATCGTGCAACGCGTCGGCTGTCCTGTGCAGAAGCGAAATCGTCGTCGGGGAGACGGGTTGTTGCGTCTCGACTAAGCGGTCCAGCAAGTCTTCCATTCGGTGACTTAGCTTTGACACCAGACGTAATTGCACGGCTCCAGCGGCTCCTTTCAACGTGTGAGCCGAGCGTCGAATGTCTTGAACCAAACGGAGCCGTGCCGGATTTTGTTCCAGCGACGCCAGCGCGGCATCAATGTTCGTTAAGTGTTCGTCCGCCTCTTCGCTAAAGATATCGAGCATTTCGCCCGTCAGTTGCGAACGGTCATCAAACACGATGGCCTTCGGGGGCGAACCAGCCGCCGCGACTGGCTCATCAGATGTTGTCGCTGCCGGAGCAACCGGCGGTGGAGCGAATGACTCCTGCAACTCGGCCGCGTATCGCGAGCGTTCTCCCGCGACTTCGTCCAACCGTTCGTGAATCTGAAGCATGATCGACGGGTCCAGCCCGTCTTGAACGCGGACTTCCAACGCGTCGATCGTCGCCAGCAAACAGTCGGCGGCCATCGCGTTCGCCGGGACACTGCGGTCGAGCAATCGTTGCAACACGTCTTCGGCATGTTGAGCCAATCCGGCGAAGTCGGCCAATCCGCCCGAACGAGCCACCATCCGCAACGAATGCAATCGCCGACGCACATCGGCCAACACATCCCAACGATTCAGATCGCGGCGAAACAAATCGAGCCGCCGAGCCATTTCTCGCATCTGCTCGTTGGCTGCAATGCGGAACTGTTCCCATTCATTGCGCGGCATCAGCGGCGCCAACTCCGGCCGCGCCGGCTGATTGACAATCGGAACCGCCGACCCGGACTGATGGCGGCCAGCTAGTTGTCTCAGATCATCCAGTAATTGTGAATCAGCGGCGGGCTTCGTCAATGCTGTGGAGGCCGATGCTTCCATCAAATCCGTCAGTTGCTCGAGCGTCTCGTACAATGGCCGATCGAATGTGAGCGTGTTGAGTTGTACTCGCGTCAACAAAACGTTTTGAGCTGCTGCGACCTCCGACAAACCTTCCAGCTTCATCTTCGCCGCACCGGCCGCGATCGCATGAGTCACCCCTTGGGCCTTGTCGAGTGCCAGCCGATCGTTGGGGAATCGAAACGCGGTCGCGAGCGCGTGCCGCAATTGCGGCAGCGACTCCCAAACCTCGTCCACAAATTGTTCGATCGCTCTGCGACTCATCGAACTCGGCCTTTGTCGTGTTGGGCAAACTGTAGTCCGACTGACAAGGGGTCAGACTACAGCCTCGGCAATTTCTGGAATTAGCGAGGATTATTTCAACGCCTTCAAAATCAACGAGCCAATCGGGTTCATTTGGTACGGTTCCGGCGAGTCGAAGACGTTGACAGGACGCGGCAGCAACTTGGGGAGTTTGAAGGCGGCTACCGAGTCTCGCAGCGCTTCCGCCAGTGCGGCCAAGTTACCGACCGATTCGGCCGCTCGCTTCGTGCTGGCGGTCGTTTGCTGAGTGACTGTCGAGATCGAACTCATCGCCTTCGTCACTGAATCTGCACCGCGAGCTTGTTGCCGTGTGGCCGTTGTGATCGATTGCAGCAACTCCGCCAAGTCGTGCGAGACCTCGTCGATTTCGTCGAGGGCCATGCCCGCTTCCGACGCGATCTTCGAGCCTTCGACCACTTCCTGAGTACAAATCTCCATCGCCATGATCGCTTCCGATGTTTCACTCTGCATGGCCTTGATCAGCGAGTCGATCTGTTTGGTCGCGTGATTCGCCCGCTCGGCCAGCCGTTCCACTTCCTCTGCGACAACCCCGAAGCCTCGACCCGCTTCGCCCGCCATCGCCGCTTGAATCGAAGCGTTCAGCGCCAGAATGCTTGTCCGATCCGCGATATCGCCGATCAGTTGCACGATCTCACCGACTTCCTGGGACGTCTCGCCCAGTCGCTTGATTCGCTTGGCGTTGTCCTGAACTTGATCACGAATTCGATCCATGCCCCTCATCGTGTTGCGCACTGACTCGGTCCCGTGGACAGCATTTTCGCGAGCCTTGTTCGCCACGATGGCCGATTGCTCGGTGTGCTCGGAGACTTGTTGAATCGACTCGGCCATTTCGTTGATCGACGACGATGTGCTGACAATCTGCATGGCCTGCTGATCGGCACCCAACGACATGTATTCGGCCGTCTTACGGATGTCGTCGGCCGATGTGGTGACCTGCGTCACCGTTTCGTGCATGTTCCCAATCAACGTGCGAAGCTGGAAAATCATCAGATTGATCGACTCGGCAATGCCGCCGGTGACGTCGTCGGTGACTTCCGCCTCACGCGACAAGTCGCCGCTGGCGATGATCGCCACCTCTTCCTTCAGCTTCTGCACGGCGTGTTGAATCTGATCTCGCTCGTCTTTCGTTTGGATCAGCGACAGCGTGTTGTCACACATCGCGTTGAGCGACGTGGCGACGTGACCCAGTTCGTCATTCGAAACAACTTCCGCGCGTGCATCGAAGTTGCCGATTCCAATCTGTGTCAACATGCGACTGATCGAACCGGTCTGTCGAGTCATCCGTTGAGACAACGCCAGCGCGGCCAACGCCACCAACAAGGCCGCAATCGCTCCCAAGCCCAACAGCATTCGGGCCAAGTCTCGCAGTGGCTGATTAATTTCAGTGAGGCTCATTTCGGTGAGTAGCGCCCACGTCGTGGCCGATTCGGGGGTAGAGCCTTTGAACACGGTCACCGGTTCCGCCGACGTGAGCACCGCAATCCCTTTGCGGTTTCGACTCGCCATCGTCACTTTGTTGCCGTCCAACGCGTTCAAGGAAACGTCGTTTTGAAACTTTGTTGCCTTGTCTTGATCCGCAAGCATTACCCCGTCCCGAATCAAATGATCCGGCCCGACAGCCAACGTTTCGCCCGATGTGCCGAGTCCCGTGCGATCTTGCAGAATGTTCGCGATCGGTGCGAACTGCATCTGCCAGATCACAACGCCGGCCTTCGTTCCGTTGTCGAACACAGGAGCGGCCAGAAAGCAGGCCGATTCATTCCGGCTGACGGCATCCGGCTGAAAATCGACAAACGCTAGACCTCCCGCGTCATTCGCGGCGGCTCTAGCGAACGCCTGACCCAAACCCGATTTGGCGGCGACATCGCTCTTCAAATTCACTGCGAAGTTCGGTTGCTTCAAATACGAATACACAACAGCGCCAGTTTCCACATCGGCCAAGATCAAGTCCCGAATGTCCAGGTGATCCAGCCAAGCTCGCAATTGTGGATGATGAATCGCATGACTGGCGTTGTACGCTGTCAGTTCGGCGGCCCGATCCAGCTTGTGTTTCTGACCGAGCGGATTCGGATTGTTCGCCAGATACTGCGATTGCAACAACACGGCGGCGTTGCTCAGAGAATCGACCCAAAGTTGCCCATCGAACGTCTTGCCAAAATTGGCGGAGTCATAATAGCTGAGCAATTCCTCGCGGCGCAGGTCGAGTGTGGCCGGCAGGGGCGGAATCTCTTTCGTGACATCCAGAAACGCGGCTCGCAATTCGTTCAACGCCTGAGCCGACAGCGGACTGTCGGCAAACGTGGCCAGTTCTTTTTCCCAAGTTTGAAATTGCTGCCGCAACAATCGAGCCTGACTTCCCCGCACGGCTTCCAGTTGTTCGCCAGTTTTGGCGATCACAACTCGTTCGGACAAAAAGTACGCCGCTAGCCCCAACACGACCAGCGGGATCAGGGCGATGACCAACAACCCCCCCAGCAACTTGCGGCGAATAGTCCCGGAACCAGCCACCGGCGCGGTTCCCGATGTTGGGCGATTCATGTGGCCTTGGGTTTGATCCATGATTCGATTCCTCGGAATGAATAGCCGGCCAAGAAACACGCTTGGGCCTGGCCGACCAATTTCGTTTCCGAAGGATGCCCGAAGTTCGACCAAACGCAACGCTCTGTTTCCCAAGAACCTCGCCAGACCATGTGGATTTTTGGCAACAGCCGATGCAAACCGGTCCCACGATTGGCTACCGCCTCGATTCATTGCGGCTATACTCTCGGCCCAAACCGGTCCTCGATCTTTCACCCCGACCACTTTGACCATCATGGCTGACTTCACCAAATACGATCCGCGCGTTGATTCACTGGTTGTCGAAACTCGTACCTGCTGGGATCCCGCCGTCGGCACGCTTCCCTCGGCCGACAAGAATTGGCTGGCCTCCGCCGTGCATCGCCAGCCTGGCCAAGCCACCAAGATCGAATACGATCGCGCTCACACCGGCTTCACCCGCACGATCACCGTGACGGTCGCCGACATCGAACGCCTCTATCAAGAAAAACTCATTGGATGAGCCATCCTCTGTCGTTATTTTTCCGACGGAAGTACGTATTGTGGGTCACTCAGAATTCGCTCAATTTCGTGGCCAATAAAGGCCTGAATCCGCTGGGACACGCCCGACGGAGATGACTCTGGGTCGTTGAAGCCAGGCTTGTCGGCAATTCCCTCTTCGGCACAACCGGAATGCCCGGGCCATTCCGAACGGCCGAGGACAACGGACGTGAGAATTCAGCGGGTAAGTCGGGCTCGTGGCAGCGACCGGCCGATCATGGATGTGACTGTATGTCTTGGCAAACTCGGCAGACTTGTGACATCAATTGTTTGGAATGTTCGGAGAATACGGATCATGCGGATCACGACATGGCTTGGCTCGATCCGGCGAAAACTTCGTGCAACTCATCCTCAGTTCATGTCGTCGCGGCAAACCCGTGTGCGCGTTATCGAATGTTTGGAGGCACGCACCTTGCTTTCGGCGGATGTGTTCGTCGTGGTGGACGGTGACGGCAATCTCGTGATCGAGGATTTCTCGGGAGTTCCGAACGACATCACGGTCACTCGCGACAAATCGACCCATGAGCTTGTCGTTTCGGCGACGAACGATGAATTGATGGACGAGTTCGGTGATCCGGCCAGTGTCGTGCGAATTCCGGAAGATCAGGTTATCGGAATTCAGGCCAATCTCGGCGATGGCGCGGACCGACTGAATCTCTCGACTTTGTTGTTGCCGGCCACGGTGTTTGGTGGTCTAGGGAACGACACGATCTCGACGGGTGGTGGGAACGACGATGTCAACGGGCAAGAAGACGACGATTTGATCAGCACTGGTCCGGGGAAGGACACGCTCGAAGGCGATGTTGGAAACGATACCCTGTTCAGTGGCCGCGGCAACGACGTGCTGAGTGGCGGAGACGACGACGATACGCTCAATGGCCAAGCAGGTGACATGCTCGACGGCGGTTTGGGCACGGATACGTTTTGGGCCGGAGATGTCTTGGTTACCGTGGAAAGCGAGGGAGTTTTGCAACTGAGAGATTTAACCGGCATCTCGAACAACATCACTCTGAAGATCGACCAGGTGACTCAAGAGATCGTCGTCATGGCCACGACCAACCAATTGATGACGGAGACAGGCCATCCGACAAATGAGGTGCGGATCTCTGGAAACCTCGTCAACGCGATCCGGGCAACATTGGGCGACGGTGCGGATCGGCTGGACCTTTCGACCTTGTCAATGTCGGCCACCGTGCTGGGAGGAACGGGCAATGACACGATCTTGACCGGTGCGGGGAATGACAATGTCAATGGCCAGGGGGATGACGATTCCGTCAGCACGGGCCTTGGCGAAGACAAGCTCAACGGTGAGGCGGGGAACGATACCCTGCTGGGCGGTTCCGGCAGGGATTTGCTGTGTGGCGGCGATGGCAACGACATGCTCAACGGCCAAGCGGGCGATGACACGCTGACCGGCGGACTCGGCACCGATTGGATTTTGGGCGAGGCTGGGTTCGACCGGCAGATCGAAAAAACCGACGCGACGCAGGTCACGATCACCAACAGTCGTCTGATCGGATTGGGAGCTTTGCCGACGGACAACGAAACGATTGGGGGCATCGACCAGCTCCAGATCACCGGCGGAGCAAGCAATAACCGGATGGATGCGTCAGCTGTGACAACATTTTCGGTGATGCTCATTGGAGGTGACGGCAAAGATGAGCTGATTGGCGGAAATGGCATGGATTCGCTGCAAGGCGACGCGGGGAACGACACTCTTCGCGGAAACGGTCAAAACGACTTGCTGGATGCCGGCGCGGACAACGACCTGTTGCTTGGAGGAGAGGGGGATGATCGGCTCCTGGGAAAACAAGGTGAAGATAATCTTGAGGGCGAAAACGGCAACGACATTTTGTCGGGGGGCGAAGGCAACGACACCCTGAAGGGCGGTGTTGGCAACGACGCGTTGGAAGGTTCATTCGGTGAAGATTCGATGCTGGGTGGCGCGGGCAACGATGCGCTCGACGGCGGCACGGAGGATGACTTCCTTGACGGAGGCGACGGCCACGACTTGCTGCGATCTGGCGCGGGCGAAGACAAGCTCAATGGCGGGACGGGAAACGACTCGCTTGAGGGCAACGACGGCGATGACAACCTGGTCGGCGGAGTCGGCAACGACACGCTGTTAGGCGGAAATGGCTTGGATTCGCTCATTGGCGATCAGGGAAACGATGTGCTGCGCGGCGGTGCGGATGACGACACGTTGATGGCCGGCGCGGGCAACGACACGCTCGACGGCGAGGCGGGGAACGATCAATTGTTTGGTGAGGTGGGAAGTGACTTGATCAATGGTGGATTGGGTGATGACGCGCTGCTGGGCGATGTTGGCAACGACACGCTCAACGGCGGTGGCGACACAGACTCAATGGATGGCGGCGCGGGAACCGATCGTCTTTCCGGCGATGACGGCGACGACGAACTCGACGGGGGAATCGACAACGACACGCTATTCGGAGGTAAGGGGTCCGATTTTCTGACGGACCTGGCTGGTGACGATTCGATGGACGGAGGCGACGGCGACGATTTCATCAATGGCGGTAACGGGCACGACAGTCTTCGCGGCGGCACGGGCAACGATCAGTTGTTTGGTGGTGACGACACCGGAGGCGATTCACTATTCGGCGATGCTGGCAACGACTCGATGTCTGGCGGTGATGGCCAAGATTTGATGTCGGGCGATGCCGGTGACGATCTCATGGCGGGCGGAAACGGAAACGACACGTTGGCCGGTCAAGGGGGCGACGACACGCTCACAGACAATGCCGGAGCGGATATCCTGAACGGTGGCAGCGGGCACGACGTCTTCTTCGCCCTCACAGATGCCGCCGAATCAACCGTGACCGGATCGCAGTTCATCGAAATTCTCGTCAAGCCCGCTTCGATTCGGCAAGAGACGAAGACTCTGGGTGGCTTTGAATTGTTGGTGATCTTCGGCGGCACGAGCAACAATCGGATCGACGGATCAGGCTCGAGAACACCATTGTTGCTGTTCGGCAATGAGGGTGATGATGAGTTGATCGGCGGACGAGGTGCCGACGAATTGATCGGCGACTTCGGAAACGACACGTTGATCGGCAATCGCGGCAACGACACTCTGCTGGGTGGCGATGACAACGATTCGATCTCCGGCGGAGACGGCGGAGACATCCTCGACGGGGAAGGTGGCGAAGACACACTCAACGGCGATTCCGGTGCAGACGCTCTGCGAGGTGGCAACGACAACGATCTGATGGACGGCGGCAATGATCGCGACACGCTGCTGGGCGGCTTTGGCGACGACGAACTTCACGGCGGGCAAGACCGAGACTTGCTCCTCGGCGAAGACGGTGTCGACACAATCATTGGCGAGTCGAGCACCGACCGCCAAACCGGTGGCGGCAACGGTTTCGACACCGACCCGTCCGACGACGTGCGAGGCTCACCCAACGAATTGATTCCCGACCCCATCAACTTCCTTTTCGATTTCGACGCTTTGTTCGCGTGAAAACAATCGCCAAATACCAACGTGTTTCCGAGGCTGCTCTGATAAAACTTGAGCCCAGCCACGCGAGGTCTGACTGCCAAGTCAAACGAGACTTTTCGGAGCCAAGACGCTGCTCACCATCCAAGGCACAAGCCATCGAGTATTCAATTTTGACTAAGGCTTCGGTCCTGGCTCGCTCCAGATTTTTTCCGTGTCTTTCGCTCGGCAGTTAAACTCCTTCATCGTTGATTCCAATACTGAATGTCGAAACTCGTATCTGCTGAGATCTCGTCGTCAGTCTGGCCAAGCCACCAAGATCGAATACGATCGCGGTTACACTGGCTTCACCCGCACGATCACCGCGACGGTCGCCGACATCGAAAGCCTCTATCAAGAAAAACTGAGCGGCTAATTCACCTTATTTGATGACGGTCCGAAGACATGTCCCGATGTCTGGCGGCGTTTGTGGTTCAATTGACGAACTACCGTGAGGCAATGCCTAAAGCTTGGCCCGTTTTTGAACGAGGCAGGACAAGCTGGAATCTTTTCCTACGTCCTGTCGTTTGCTTCAATGTCGCAACAGGAACTCGTTGGCATTCATCAATGCGTGCTGGAGGTCGTGGAAACCGGCGGCACGGTTGCCGACCTTCGTGAGGTGCGCGCGGATCAGATCGCGTTCGCCAGGTGTCGGGCGGCGACTGAGCGTCAGCAGGTAGATCGACTCCGTGAGTTCGTCATCGCTCTTTCCGGCCGCGAGCCAACGGCTGACGTGGCTGCTTGACGACTTGATGTTCTCGACGATGCCCCGGTTGTTGAGCAGGTGAATGACTTGGCTTAGCGACGGATCGTCTTCGCGAGCACACTCACAGGTGACGTCGCGAACCGGTTTCGCGAAGGCTTTGAGGAACGGATGCTCGATCGCACCTTCCGCCAATTCGAGTGCTCGCGTGCCGCGCGGGTAGCCGGGGAATTCTTCGGGGACGCCGGTCACGGTGCAAACGGCGTCTAGCAATTGCTCGGCGGTCAACATGCGCGGGACGGAGTGCGTGAAGTACGGATCGGCAGCCGCCGCGTACCGCGATTGCTTCGCGACCGGCCGAGTGTCGAGTTGATACGTGCTCGAATTCAGGATGAGTCGTAGCACCGGCTTGATGCGGTAGCCGCTGGTCACAAACGTCCGCGAGAGTTCGTCGAGCAGTTCCGGATTCGACGGCGGATTCGTATCGCGAAAATCATCGACCGGCTCGACGACGCCCCGGCCAAACAGGTGATACCACACGCGGTTCACGGTCGAGCGCGCGAAGTACGGGTTCTCGGCTCGCGTGAGCCAAGCGACGAGCCGCTCTCGGCGATCGTCGTCGGGAGTCAACTCACCGGCCGGACTCGTGTAGCCCGGCATCTCCGAGGCCGGGACTCCAAGCGCTATCGGCGCGAGATTGACGTTCTTGGTCGGATGCCGCACTTCGCTGTTGCGGTCGAGATAGATGATCTCGTCATCGACCATGAACTGCTTCCCTTTGAACTTCACGCGAGCGAAGTACGCGGCGAGGCCGTAATAGTCATCCTGCGTGATCGCCTCGAACGGATGATTGTGGCACTTCGCGCAGCCGATCCGCACTCCAAGAAACAGTTGGGCCATCGCCTCAGCCGCCTCGTCGGGAGTGCGGGCGATGCGATGAAAATTGGCTCCCGGCTTGTGCAGGGTGTTGCCCAGACTGGTCAATGTCTCGCGAGCAAACTCGTCGAACGGCCGATCGTTTCGGAAGCGCTCGACAAGATACCGATGAAAGCTATGCACGCCGCGACGGCTGATCGTCACGTCGCTGCCGCGCATCAAGTCGGCCCACTTCAATGCCCAAAGCTGTGCGTACTCGTCGCGTTCGAGCAATTCGTCGATCAACTTCGCTCGCTTGTTGGGATCGGTCGAATCGAGAAACCTTTTCGCTTCATCCGGAGTCGGCAGAACACCGGTCACGTCCAGTGAAACGCGCCGCAAGAAGATCTCGTCACGAACCAACTCGGCGGGGAGCAATTGCAGTTCACGTTGCTTGGCGAAGACGTGTCGATCGACAGCGTTCGACTCGGCCGGAGACTTGAATGCGAATTCCGGATCGCGCTGCAAGTAAGACAGCCGTACGCCAGTGATGCGGTCGAGATACCGCACCAGAAACGCGACCTCGGCCGTTCGAGAAAACTCGACTAGCCCATCGCGGTTGACCGTCGCAGCCTCCTTCTCGTTCGTCGAGAAGACGGAAAGATCGGTCACGTCGCGCACGGTGCCGTTGTCGAAGTGCGCTCGCGCAATGAGTTGCTGCTTCGGACGACTCTCGGCCAATCGCCGCGTACCGGGGAGCACTTCCAACCGCACCAACTTCGGGGCCACCGCCACGGCAGGCTTCTTGGCGTTGTTCCCCGTGGTCGACGCAGCTTGCGTCGGTACCAGCGACGGCCGGCAACCCTCGTCAATCCACGCTCGCAGGAGTTGGTATTCCGCATCAGTGTGTTTGAATCGCGCGCCTCCCTGATGCGGCACTTCGGCAAGCCCCTTCCTCAAAATCAAACTCTCGTCCGCCGAGTTCGGATTCGTGCGCCGGCCGAACTCTTCGCGAGTCAACGTCGCGAAGTCGAGCACCGGATCGAAGCCACGCAGGCTCAGCCGAAACCCACCTTTGCCTTGTGGCGATCCATGACAGGCGCCCTGATTGCAGCCCGCCTTGCTGATCGCGGCGATCACGTCCGTCTGAAAGTCCACCGGGTCCGCCTGCGAATAGCCCACGACTTTCACAGGCACGCGCACTTCTTGGCCGCTGTGCCGAACGACAATCTCTGTGGTGCCATGCCCTCGTGACACGATCCGGCCGCTCGGCGTGACCAGCGCAATCGCCGGAGCGACGCTCTCGAAGGCCACGTCTCGCGTGACATCCGCCATCGCACCGCCGGACTGAGGCTCACTGACCAACAACTGCTGTGACGACCGATGGCCATGCAGAGCAACTTCGGCCGGCTCGACACGAAACGTCGCCGCCGGTTCGCCGGCGAATACGACGACGGGGAGCAACAGTGAGATGACGGAAAGGATTTTGATTTGCATAGCGATCTCGTTCGGGCCGTGACACTTCAGCATACGTCACTTCGCGTCGGGCTTTTTGATTTCGATGGGGATGTTGGGCAGGTTGAAACTTTCTTCGTACTTGCCGACGAAGCCGGCGACTTGCTGGCGGAGATTGTGGCGGCCGGGGTTCAGCTTCGGATCGGCTTTGAGTTCGACATCGACGGACTCTGCACCCTTCGGGATTGTGACGGTTTCGGGAAACGTGAAACCAGACTGCGGGCCGAGCGTGAAGGTCACCGGGCCGTCGAACGTGGCGACTCGGTTTGCGAGAATCTTGAAGCGGACAACCCCACCCGGCTCGGCCGTGGGCAGGGCTGGCTCGACAGTTGGTTGGAAAGCGCTTTGCACTTCCAGTCGAAACGTGCGGATGAGATTCACGCGATGACCGTTGACCTCGGCAGTCGCCGTTAAATCGACACGGTGCTTCGCGAGATTCGTGAGGATGCGATTGAAGAACATCCCCGACGCAGTGAGCCGCTCGGCAGTCGCGGGAGTGAAGCGCGAGTAGAGTTGGTTTCGCTCTTCGGCCTCGACGCCGATCTGACCTCCAGTGACGGCGAACGTGATCGGAGCCGTGAAACCGGCGCTGCGTGTTGTCACGATGGGGAACTCAGCCGTCTGATAGCGAGTGAGTCGGATCAGCGGTTCGGGGAGTTCAATACTGAACGGCGGCGGCGGTGTGATCATCACCGCGATCTGGTTGGTGAGTGACGGCGGGAGATGTCGCTGATCCTCGCGGAGTGCATACGGGATCAAGTCCACGTTCTTGAGTTGCCGATCGACCAGCGGCTTCGTCTTGGCGAGGCCCTGCAATGCGGTCCCCCCTTCGACCGAAGCAGTGCCGATGACTTGCAGCGTGAAGAGTCCCTCCGGCGTTGTCGGTGCGACGATCACACGTCCCACGAACTCGGTCGCATCGGCGAGGATCACGTTCGGTTCGAGTGTCATGCCGGCGGGAGCACCGCGCAGTTCCAACCGAATCTCGCCATTGAATTCGGTGCGAGTCACCTTCAGTGACAGCGGTTGATACGTCCCTTGCGGGATCGTGAACTCGGCGGCTTCGGCGAGCAATTGAAACTGCGGCCCACCGGCTCGCACGTCGATGCGATAAGCGAACTCTGGCCCGCCATCGCGCGAGAGGTCGCGCACTTGCAGGCGATACGTTCCGGCCTTGTCCGCTTTGAAATCGAAGCTGGCTTCATCGAGTTCGGTGTCGTCAACGCGACGCGCCTCGCGACCGTCGGCATTGAACATCACCAATTCCAAATCCGCCGCAGAACCGATCGTGCGCGAGATCCCTTGCACGTTGAGCTTCTGATCTTTGGCCAACTCAAACGCAAACCAATCGACATCCCCTGGCTTGCCGAGCACGCCGTTCAAGGTCGCGGGGACTTTTGTCGCCACGAGAGTCGCGGTCTCTAACGTGTCATTCGGCTCAACCTCGACCGCCGTCGGCAGGTCACTGAGCGTGAGTGGAATCCAGGTTGCAAGGCCGGTCGGTGAGTGCCGGACCTCTTGAAAGAAACTGCCGAGCGGACGATCGGCAGCGAACTCAACAGGCAACTGCAAACCCGGAACCTGTGGGAAGGTGAGCGTCGTTGTCTCACCGATTCGCACAGACGAAGGCACCGACACGCGAGCTTCTGGGAAGTCACCCATTCGCAAAACATAGTGCCACGTCGGATGTCCCTCGAAGCGAGAGTCGCGGACTTCGACCGTGTAAGTCCCGGCCTCGGCAAATGTGTGAGCGAACCGGCAATCGAAGAAGAGCCCGACCGAGTTGTCGCACTCGGCGACCACTTTGCCTTTCGCGTCGCGAACTCGCACAAGCGGGTCGTAGTCCTTGCCGAGCCGATTGCCGATAACTTCGAACGCGACTCGCTGGCCCTTCTCGACCGTGATCGAATAGCGGTCGATCGACGCCGGGCGACAAGTCGCGGTGATGCAAGCCGGAAGTTTGACGTGATCCGCCATCAGCCGGAACGCGCTAGCGTCCGGTTGTTGTGAGGCATCCGAAACCTGAGAACCGGACGCTAGCGCGTTCCGGCTGATTGAGTCTTTGCGTGTCACCGGTAACTCATCGATCAGAAACAGATGGACGTTGCTCAGCCCGCCGCGGGTCGCCAGCCGCAGACCGTACAAGCCGAGCGGTGCTTGAGCGGTCAATTCGACATCGAACACGGCTCTGTTCGCACCGCTCGCTTCAACCGGCCGAGCACGAAACAGGTCGGCCGGCGATGAACTCCAAAGCCCGATCGCCTCCGCCGTGTCACTGCCAAGCACTTCGATCCGGTTCACTGTTCCGCGCTGCAGCACTGGCGGCGAAAGCTGTTCAACAAACGCTTGCGGGAATGCGGCGCTCGACCAACCGAACGTGAGGAGTACCGTTAGGATCAAAACTTTCCGTGGCATAGTTCGTCTTTGCAAACTCAACAACAAGTGGACTCACTTCCAAAGATTCACTTCACGATCTCTGCGACCTTCTGTGCAAAAATGGTTTTATGCAATTGGTTTGAACAGACGGTCGCAAAGGGTGCGACGGACTTCCGGGAAGAACACGGCCAACGGTGTTTTTCAACAGGCTGTTAATCCTGTTTGTCACTCCCTGCCGATCAGGTTAGAGTGGCGTACCCATCCATCGGCCAGTTTCGATGGCCGGAGATCGTAACCCAGTGGTCCGGGGAAAGCATCCGGCGAGTTTGCGGAGACGCAGAATGTTGAGCTTGTTGGGGCCGAGATTTCCGACCACGCAGGGGTTCAGCCGCCGTGAGATCATTCGCGTCGGTGGCCTGTCGATGAGCGGAGTCGCCTTGAGCGATCTGCTGGCTCGCGCGGCTTCGGCCAAGCCGTCTGAGAAGACGCAACGCGGTCCCGGATTCGGTAAGGCGAAGCGCTGCATTCTCCTCTATTTATCTGGAGGTCATCCGCAGCATGACATGTTCGATCCGAAGCCGGACGCCCCCGTCGAGATTCGGGGTGAGTTCGACAC
>JANMIF010000295.1:0-2043 GCA_031375695.1 Planctomyces sp. | reverse complement strand
TGTGGCGCGACGCTCCGCGTCGCGAACTGCGGCCAAGAAACTCCAGAATTCGGAACCTCAGAATTCGGCACCTATTCTCGACGCGGAACGTCGAGCCACAATGCTTAACGTGGATCATTTGGTTCAGACGGCAAATCGTTTTCGCAGAGTTTCGATTTCCTTGTCGGCAATGAATCCAACGCGGTCGCTCTTCCGCAGCTTGTCACACCACGCAATGACAACGGGCGATGACAACTTCGATTTGTTGACCGCTTGAATCACGATTCGCAAGCACTCGGCAATGTCCTCGCTCATCAGCCCCTCATCGCTCATCTCGACTTGATAGCTGCCGTCTCGCATCAGTTCCAGCGACAACTCTATCGCGTGGTCAAGCTGGCCAAGTTCAATCAATCGACGCAAGTTGCGTTGGACGGTTTCATAAGCGCCGTAGTCGTACTCGAAATTGGAGTTCAACCGTCGTTCGTCGAAGTCTGTTGCATCCGAAATGGCCATTCGCGTGTCGGCGACAAGTTGCTCAACGGACAGTTTGACGTCATAGCGACTTTCCAATTCGCGCTGGATCACCCGACTCCCCCGCGCCAGTTCGACGACCACCTCGATCAATTCCTCTTTGGATCGGTCCCCCAGCGTCGCCCGCAATGATTCGAGTGAATCAGCTCCCTTCGCTCGTTTCACTCCTTTCACGCGCGGCACTCGTTTGAGCTTCGTTACTTTCTTCATGCCTTGATTCTCCATCAGCAGTTCTGTTGATTCAAATTCGTGACCGGCCGAAAGACTATCCCAAGACGCTCGCGATGCCAGGCCCTCGACCACGATGCCGAAACCAGGCTTCTTCCGATTGGTTCGGACAATAAGAATGTCCGCATGGAAATCCTTGGCCGAGTCCACAATGGCGTCGTAGTTCTGGACGGGAAGTCCCTGTTGCCGGAGGGAGCTACCGTGGCTGTTCGGTATGGCGCGCTGAAGAACCAGCGGGCTGACGCCCTCCGTTCGCCGGATGACAATCAGGCTCTGCCGCACATCATCCTGGCGAGCCGGCGGCCGTCAGGCCCCGGACAGACTTCACCGAACATTGTCCGAGGGCTGACACTCAATGGCACTCGCTTTAGTAGCGGAACGGCGCGAGCCGTCCGGTGTCCGTGCGCCATTCCCTCACTGTTGCGGTCCGTTCTCACCGGGCAGCTTGCGCTGCACCGCTAAAGTGAGTGCCATTGGGCTGACGCCCATCGGCTCGCCTGTGAATTCACGGCTGATCGTCGGCGAAGAAATCCTCGATACCCGCGACCTGATCCCCTTGGGAACGCTTCAAGCGGAACTCGCCTCGCAGCAAAGTTTCGAGTATCTGCGGTATGCCCTGAGCTTCGAGTAGTTCGGAGAAGACCTGCTGACCGAGGTGCTCGTCGGTTCGGGCAAAGAATGCCTGATCGGCACCGCTCTTCTGAATCCGCATCGACTGGAAATCGACTACGAGCATCGCACCGTCCAGTTGCTTCAGGGTACGAACTGGTAACGGGGCTGGCTCGCGTTGATCCAAACCGGGACTTGCATTCGTTTGCCCGACGACAACAATGCCCGCATGGAAATCCTTGGCCGAGTACACAATGGCGTCGTGGTTCTGGACGGTAAGTCCCTGTTGCCGGAGGGAGCTGCCGTGGCTGTTCGGTATCCGGCACCGCATTCCGCCAAGCCGGTGGTCGCCAAGCGGCGCATCGAACTTCCGTTGGTTCATTGTGACCAACCGGGGACAGTGCATTTGACCGGTGAGCGGATCGCCGAGATTCTGGATGCCGAAGATGCTGCTGCTGGACATTAACGTATGGTTGTCGCTCGCGTTCGACAGTCACGCCCACCATCCCGTGGGCAAGCAATGGTTTGATGGGCTGTCGGATCAGGTCTGCTACTTTTGCCGTCTCACGCAGCAAGGATTCTTGCGATTGGCGACGAATCCGAGCGTCTTCGGAAAGAACGCCGTGACATTGCCGGATGCTTGGCAGAAGTTCGATCTCTTCATGAGTGACCCGCGAGTTTCTCTTGCCGAGGAAC
>JANMIF010000274.1:0-7726 GCA_031375695.1 Planctomyces sp. | reverse complement strand
CACAGCCCACGCGCCGCATCATGCGCCCAAGGAATGGATCGCCAAGTACAAGGGCCAGTTCGATCAAGGTTGGGACAAGGTGCGCGAGGAAACTTTCGCGCGGCAGAAGGCGCTGGGCGTCGTCCCGGCGAATGCGAAGTTGACGGAGCGTTCCGCCGGCATTCCCGCGTGGGACAGCCTGAACGCCGACCAGAAAAAGGTCTTCGCCCACATGATGGAGGTGTATTGCGCGGCGCTCTCGCACGCCGACAGCCAGATGGCCCGCATCCTCGACGCCATCGAAGCGCAGGGCGAACTCGACAACACGCTCGTCATCTACATCCAGGGTGACAACGGCGCGAGCGGCGAAGGTGGCATGCAGGGCTTGCTCAACGAGATGACGGTCTTCAACGCGATCCCCGAAGACATGAAAGTGGTTGTCCGTCGCATGGACGAACTCGGCGGCCCGACCACGTTCAATCACTACCCGGTCGGCTGGGCGCACGCGATGGACACGCCGTTCCAGTGGACCAAACAGATTGCCTCGCACTTCGGCGGCACGCGCAACGGCATCGTCATCTCCTGGCCCACACGCATCAAAGACAAGGGGGGACTTCGCACGCAGTACTGCTCGGTGATCGACATCATGCCAACGCTGCTGGAAGCGGTCGGCGTTTCCTCGCCAACGAGCATCAACGGCGTGACCCAGAAACCGGTCGAAGGGACGAGCCTCGTCTATACATTCGATAACGCGAAGACCGTCTCGAAACACACGACGCAATACTTCGAGATGTTCGGCAACCAGGGCATCTATCACGAGGGCTGGGTCGCCTGCACAACACCGGGCGTTGCTCCGTGGGACACAGCCGCCGAAGCTCAGGGCCGTTTGCCTTCCGTCCTCGATTACAAGTGGGAACTCTACAACGTCGCCGAGGATTTTTCGCAAGCGAACAACCTCGCGGCCAAACAGCCTGCGAAACTCAAGGAACTTCAGGATCAGTTCTTGAAGGAGGCCGCGAAGTACAACGTTCTGCCAATCGAAAACAGCCGGATCGACCGCTTCGACGTGAACCTCCGCCCCAGCCTCACGCGCGGACGCGATGAGTTCACCTACTTTCCCGGCTTGGTCCGCATTCCCGAAGGCGCTGCCCCGGACACGAAGAACAAGTCCTGGCAGATCACTGCCGAGGTCGATATCCCCGCCAGCGGAGCGGAAGGGATGCTGCTCACACACGGCGGACGGTTCAGCGGCTGGGCTCTGTATCTGCTCAAGGGCAAGCCGGTCTTCACCTACAACCTCGCCGGAGTCTCACGCTACACGATCGCGGGCAAGGAAACGCTCGCTCCGGGCGCGCACACAATCGTCTACAACTTCAAGTACGACGGCGGTCTCGGCAAAGGGGGCGAGGCCACGCTCCAAGTGGACGGCAAGACGGTGGCCATGGGCCGCATCGAGCGCACACTGGCCTTCCGCCTTTCGCTCGACGAAACGCTGGACTGCGGCGAAGACACCGGCACGCCCGTCACCGAGGACTACCACACGCCGTTCAAATTCACCGGCGAACTCAAGAAAGCTGTGATCAAGCTCGGCAAGAGCGGCCTCGCAGCGAACGATCAGAAGAAACTCGATGACGCTGCCCGTGCCGTCGCTGTGCAAGAGTAATTGTGGCGGACATGTATCGCCGTGCTGCAGCTGTAAGATTGCGATGGCTTAACGACGACTGCCGTGGACGAATCAGAATCTCCAGCCGAGGCCCGCGTTGGAGAAGAACCGAGCGGCTTCATCGTTCAAACCCCAACCGACTCGCACGCCGAGTTCGAGGTTCGGCGTGATGAGGTAATGCACTCCGGGGCTGATGAAGTGTTTCGCGAAGTTGTCGGTCCGGTTCTGCGAAAAGTTTCCGAAGTATTCGGCGTGAACGTTCCATCGATCGGCAAGCGTTTTGCGCAACACGATTGACGGCGACCAAGTTTCGAAGCGGTCCGCCTTCTCCTTGTCCGCGCCGTAGCGGATCGCGGAATCGAGCTTCCACTCGTCTGGCAATTCCCAACCGACAACGTATCCCAACGTGAACGCGGTCGCGGGATCGGGGCCGGACATCGGCGTGTGTCCTTGCACAATGACGCTGCTCTCCGGCCGCCAACCGCGTTGCTCCGTCAGCCGCGCTTTCAGTCCGTAAAGTGCCTGCGTCTCGCGAACGATCCCACCACCTTCGAGCGGCTCGTTTCCCGTGCCGCCGGAGACGTCGGCCCCTTCGCCGCCAACTTCGTAGTTGCCACCCAGCCGCAACTCGAGCCAGTCCGAGATGCCGTATCGCAGTAACAGCTCTGGCAAGCTGTGCGTCTCGGCCGTGTTCCGGTTGTCGATGAAGGAATACGACGACTCGACAACCCAACGCCCCACTTCCACCGTGCGAGTCGACGGCGTGAACGAATCGCGGTCGGTCTCGATGTGCTCCGCGAACGGATTGACTTCTTCGCGGGCTTCTCCGAGTTCCGGTTCTTGCCCACGGAGAATCAGACGGCTCGATTGCCAAAGGTCGCTCGTCCCCAGCCAATCCTGTGCGCGAGTGCTTGACGTACCGCCCGACAGGACGAGGCACACCGCCAGTCCGACCTGCGAAATCGACCTCAAACGGTGATGCGGTGAGCTCATCTCAAGCCTCTCGCGAGTCACTGAACCGGTGCCGCGTCATTGCAAGCCGCGCGTCCGCCGAACCGCCACGTCGTGCCGAAGCCGACCCAGTAGTTGCCGCTGACGTTCACGGTCGTCAAAGCGAATTGATCGGTCGCTTCAAAGGCATGGCCTGCGAAGAGGTCAACGTCGATACCCGGCAGCATGTCGCGAACTCCGACGCCAGCCGTGATGCGATGCTGAGTGATCGCGGCAAACTGACCCTGCACATACTGCACTGCGGGAAGACCGTTGGGCAACGTGATGCCGCCGATCGATACCGGCTGAGCATCTTTCATCGGGTTCTCGTTCCAGGCATAACCCAGACGCAGTCGCACTCGTTCGGTCGCGGTGTACTGAGTACCGACTTGCACCGCCCACTGGTTGTCGTAGAGCGCCTTGAGCGTGTCGGCTTGGCTGTGAACTTTGTAGATCGCATCCACGGCCAGCAGCAGCCGACCTTCCATCAAACTACTATTGGCTAGGCCGACGCCGACATTCATCGGATGATCGAAGGCAATATCAATCGCGGTCCCAGTCGAGAGCAGCGCGGCATTCTCGAAGTTCAAATTCTTCTTCGACTGCCAATAAGCACCCAGCGATGTTTCGGGCGAGAGCCGATAGTTCGCACCGACGCTGCCGCGCACACCATAGGCCGGAGTCATCCCACCCAAGTCCACGAACGGCCCGTCGAGGAATGATGTCCCTATCGCGAACGACGCACCCAACGACAACTGCTCGGTCAGATCAACACCCGCCGCAGCGACCATGTCCAACGCCAAGTATTGAGCCGACGTTCCGTTCGACTCCGGAACGTCTCGAAAATCGACTCCCGCACCCGCGTTCGACATCAACCCCATGCCCAGCGTCGCAGGCAGGCCGAAGAAATCCATGTCCTGCGTCAGCCCAATGTTGCCGAGCAATGCACCCGGCGTGTCCGATCTCGCGCTGTACCGATCAACTCCCAACAGCAGCAGCGGGGCAGCCTGCGACACGTTGTAGTTCGCGTCCGCCCACGCGCCGCCGAAGGAGAACTGCGTCCCCTGAAACTGCCGCAACGTGGCTGGGTTGCCATTGATCGCCGACTGCAAATCCTGCGGCCGCGACAGGCTCGTCCCCGCCATGCCGCCCGATGCCGGCATCAGATTGTTATGAAGTTCAATGCCAAACGTCTGAGCCTGCGCATCGCTGGCCGTCAAAGCGACCGCGACCGCGCAACCCAACACCGCAAGCGTTCGCCCCCACCACATGGTCGCTACTCCCTGATCCTCGAAAGTGGACACGACGACTCCGCAGCCATTGCGCAGAACTCGCCATCGTCATCATCGGCATAACCGGAATGCCGTCGTGAGAGGAATATGAACAACACCGACCCGCCACGGTCTGCCAAAGTCTGTCTCCAGAACCCACGTTGAAAACATGCGACAGCGTTTCTCT
This sequence comes from Planctomyces sp., assembly GCA_031375695.1. Lineage (GTDB taxonomy): Bacteria > Planctomycetota > Planctomycetia > Planctomycetales > Planctomycetaceae > SXKJ01. Next base: position 3,636 of record JANMIF010000274.1, on the reverse strand, counting down.
GGGTTGGTATAACCTTTCTCGAACGGGCATTCGCCGAAATGACATCATCTCTGGCCGTTGCCGAAGCAAACGATGTCGGACATAACCACATCAGGAATCATCATGGCTAGGAAATCACCCGCAGCGACCGCGACCAAACTCGGTGAACAATCCACAGAGACAGCCGCATTACCTCGTGATCTGGAAGGACTACGCGAATACTGGCAGACGACGGCTCCGTATAATCCATCGCGTGCGTTGGATTCTCGAGAGACTCGGTACGAGCAGGGCCAGGCGTTGCGCGAGCAGACGCCGCGCGAGTCGCACGCCACATGGACGCCGCCCACAGATCGAACGGACCCGGTGGCGACGGTGCTGGCCAGCAATGTCGGGCGTGAGGAGAGCTTGATCCCGCTGCGCATGGGACGCATGGCTGCATCGCCGTTTGCGTTCTTGCGTGGGGCGTGCGCGGTCATGGCGGGGGACTTGGCTCACACGCCGATCAGTGGTCTGCAAGTCGTGATCGACGGCGACGCGCACATCAACAATTTCGGGCTGTATGGGACTCCGCAGAGGGATGTCGTGATCGATATCAACGACTTCGACGAGGCGACCATCGGACCGTGGGAGTGGGATTTGAAGCGGCTGGTCGCCAGCGTGAATGTGGCCGGTCGCGAGAACGGACTCGATGCCGAGGAGCGACACTCGGCCGTGATGCAGTGCGTCGGAGGGTATTCGCTGAACACACAGCGGCTGATGAAACTCGGAATCTTGGAAACCTGGTCGCTGTTCGCCTATGCCGAGTTGGAGCGGAACGAAGCGGTGCTCAAATCGGTGGGAATTGAGATCGGCAACAAGTTCCGAGCGGTCGTCAAGAAGGTGTTGGCGAAAGCTCAACGGACGAGCAGCGCCACGCTGTTGGAGAAGGTTGCTCGGCGGCAAGCGGACGGTGGTTGGCGATTCGTCGAAGACCCGCCGATCCTGACGAGCCTCGACGAGGTCACAAAGCAGGAGATCGTCGCGTCGTTGACCGAGTACGCCGAGACGCTGCCGCCGGAGTACCGCATCATGCTGCATCGCTATTCGGTCGCGGATGTGTGCCATCGTGTGGTCGGCGTCGGCAGCGTTGGGACACGAGCGTACCTGGTGCTGCTGTTCGGCAACGGCGACGACGATCCATTGTTCCTGCAAGTCAAAGAGGCGGTTGCACCCGCTCACGCTCCGTTCTTGCCGCCCGCCGATTTTCGCGTCAATCACGAAGGCTTTCGAGTTGTCAGGGCTCAGCGAGTACTGCAATCACTCGGCGATCCTCTGCTGGGCTATACGACCATCGACGGCCGACACTATTTCGTGCGGCAGATGAAGAACCTCAAAGCGTCGATGCCGATTGAATTCCTCACCGGCGAACCATTCGAGTTCTGGGGCTGGACCTGCGGAGTGCTGCTGGCTCGCGCGCACGCTCGCACCGGCGACATCGCCAAGATCGCCGGCTACATCGGCAAGTCCGATGCCTTCGCCACCGCACTGGCCGACTTCGCCGAAGCCTACGGCGACCAAACCGAACGCGACCACACGGCTCTCGTCGAAGCCGTGCGGACGGGGCGCGTTAAGGCGATCCACGAAGACGATCGTTAGTCGGCAACGCAACGCAACTGTCGTTAAGAGACACATCATGCTCACGAAGATCTGGCTGGATTACATCCCGTTGTGGGCGCTGTTTGCAGTGACGGTGTTGCTGGTGCAGGCAGCCATTGAAAGCGGATACCGTCTCGCCGCTTTCCGAAAGCGACAATCAATCACGGGAATTGATGCTCCGATCGGTTCGGTGATCGGCGGCACGCTCGGCCTGCTGGCATTTCTCCTGGCGTTCACGTTTGGGATGGCCGCATCCCGCTTCGATACGCGACGGCAATTGCTGCTCGACGAAGTAAATGCCATCGGAACCTGTTACCTGCGAGCGGACTTGGTCACGGACCCCGAGCGTGCCGAAATCCGTCAACGCCTGCGGGAGTATGTGCATCTTCGAGCGGAGTTGGTCAAGCAGCCTCAGACGCTTCCGCAAGCCCTCGTGCGTTCGGAAGTGTTGCAGGACGAGCTGTGGTCTCAGGCGGTCCTCGTCGCGAAGAAGGATAGCAGCTCGGAGATGCACGCCTTGTTCGTCGATTCGCTGAATACGGTGATCGACTTTCACACGAAGCGCGTCGTCGTCAGCCAGTACCACATTCCGGACGCCATCTGGTTGGCTCTGTACTTGGTCTCGATGCTCTCGATGGCCGGCGTGGGTTATCAGTTCGGACTGGCAGGAACGCGCGATTTCGCGATCAGTTGCTGTTTGGCTCTGGCCTTCTCGATCGTGATTGCGTTGATCGCGGACTTGGATCGCGTTTACGAAGGGACTCTGCAAGTCAGCCAACAACCGATGATCGAACTCGACCGCAAACTCGGAACATCGGTGAATTGATGCGATTGGAGGCGGCAGTGAAAGCCTTTGGTGACTTGATGGTTCTGGCCTTTGTGGTGTCGAGCATGTTGGGCGTCGGCCTGAGCCTGACGTTGTCGCAGATCATTGCTCCGCTGCGTCGTGTGCGGTTGGTCGCGGTGGCATTGGTGGCCAATTTCGTCGTGGCTCCGTTGGTCGCCGTGGCAATCACAAAGCTGATTCCGTTGAGCGAACCGCTGACCGTGGGCCTGTTACTGCTGGGGACGGCGGCCGGCGCACCGTTCCTGCCGAAACTCGTCGAGACGGCCCAAGGAGACCTCGCATTCGCCGTGGCTCTGATGGTGCTGCTGTTGGTCGGGATGCTGGGCTACTTGCCGTTGGTGCTGCCGATGTTGTTGCCTGGAGTCTCGGTCAGTCAGTGGAAGATTGCTCAAGCGTTGCTGGTCAGCATGATCCTGCCGCTGATTGTCGGATTGTTCGTGAAAGCTGGCCGCTCGGCTGCGTCCCCTCATGAGCCGCGTCAGCAACGCGAGCTTGATCGTCGCGCTGGTGCTCATTCCGACAATGAATTTCCGGAGCTTGCTGGGGGATCGTTGGCACCGGTGCGATTCTCGCCGGTGATGCAACTTGCGTCGGCTTGAGTGCTGCGGGCCAAAAGATCTTCGACTGCACGAATCGCCTGCGCTCTTTCGCCGTTATCCGTGCATCTTCGCACGCGGTCGCTCCTACCCGCACACAAGCCTGTCCTCACAGAATGGCTCAAGACAATAACGCACAACAATGACTTTGCGTGTGAGCATTTGTCGCCATCTCCTTCTCTGGATGTGCGGCACACAGTTTGCCTTCAAGCTTTCTCGACGCATTTTCCGCTGGAACACCAGAGCCGACCACGATTGCGTGGAAAGTCGGCTGCGATGTTGATTCAATCACGGCCCGTCTCGTTTTAATCACCTCGATCGAAAGATCGCACCATGAACGTTGAAAACCAACGCTTACTTGAATCTCGTGAGGCCAACACGCCGTGGAAGAAATGGGGACCATATCTGTCCGAGCGGCAGTGGGGCACCGTGCGTGAGGACTACAGCGAAGGGGGCAACGCGTGGGATTACTTCACCCACGATCAGGCTCGGTCGCGAGCGTATCACTGGGGCGAGGATGGGCTGGCGGGGATCAGCGATCACAAACAGCGATTGTGTTTCGCGCTGGCGTTGTGGAAC
>JANMIF010000268.1:0-18125 GCA_031375695.1 Planctomyces sp. | reverse complement strand
TGGCTCGTTGGCCGGCGGGCGTGTGACCGGAGATGTGTTTCGTCCAAAGTTTTCCCGAGGGCCGGGCCGACCGCGTCAGATGCGGGATCACTCCCGGCAAGGAATCTTGCCGTGTGGCATCGACGAACCGCGCGGCCTTCGCCACCGACGAGTGGAACGTGATCAGCTTCCGCAGATCGTATTTCCGCATCGCCTTGGCCAAGCCGATCTGAGCGGCCAGCGTCCGGGCGTCGGTGCTGAGGCCCTCGGACGTGCGGACCAACGTCGCTCGCTCGGCCCACGCTTTGGCTTCGCGGTCGGTGACGCCGATCACGACGACCTGATAATCGGTCAGCAACGGCTCTGGTTTCGCGCTGATCGCTTCGTGGAACGTGAGGACGTGGAACTCGGGACCAAAGACGTGCGCGTAGTCCATCGAGACGAGTTCGAACTCCAGCGCCGCCGCACGCCGCTTGACGTGCTCCTTGAAGTAACGCAGCGTGGCGGTCATGAAAAGACGCTTGGACGCCTTGATCTTCTTGCCATCCAGCACGGTCGTGAACAAACCTTCGGCGTGTCCGGCCAGACGGTGGGCTTCATCGCAGATGGCCAGTTCGAATGGCTTTGCTTTGCCGGCCCGAGCGGCGGCGATGCGGTCGGACGACTGGCATATGGCGAACGCGATGGCCGGTCGCTTCCGATGATTGTCGAGAAGCTGCTGAATCTCCGCAGGCTTGGTTGTGAGTCACAGGCCTGAATTACCGTTTGAAGATGTCTACGCGAGCGGATTCGGAAATGGCGACGACGGCGGGATGTTTGAGTCGACGTTCGGCTGAAATCGCGTAGAAGTGTTCGCGAACACCAGGAATCTCGCCGACGAGTTCGACTTCGTGCTGACGGCAGATTTCGTCTTTGATGACGAACGGTGCGGCGAACAGCCCTTCGCCCGCTTGGCCGAAGACTTTCAGCAACGCGCTGTCATCAAACTCGGCGCGGATCAGTGGATGCAGATCGTGTGAGTCGAACCACGTCTCCAGCGGACGACGCACGGAGCTGGTTCGGCCTTGGAGGAGGAAGGGGGCTCCGTTGAGCGACTTGGGGAACCCTTTGCGGTACTTGCGAGCGAGTTCCTTTGTGCCGAACACAGCGATCGGCGACTCACCCAGCAGGTGGTTGAACGCTCGGATTCGCATTGCCCCGGTGACCGGTGTGTCGGACAGAACGATGTCAACATTGTGCAACGCGAGTTCGCTGAGCAGTTTTTCGAGAGAATCTTCGATGCAGACCAATCTCAGTGGGTCAGGAAGTTGCAGCGCGGGTTCGAGCAGGCGTTTCGCGATCAGCTTCGGCAGGACATCGACGATGCCCACGACGAATCGTACCGGCTTGCCAGTCGGACGACCTTTGATTGTGTCGGTCAGTTCGCGGCCGAGTGAAAAAATCTCGTCGGCGTAGCGATAGACCATGCGGCCGGTCTCGGTCAGTTCCAGATTGCGACCGTTCTTCTGAAACACCTTCACGCCAAGCGAGCTTTCCAACTGCTTCAACTGCGAGCTGATCGCCGGCTGGCCGAGATGCAGCTTCTCTCCCGCACGGGAGATTGTTCCCTCACGCGCGACGGTCCAGAAGTAAAGCAAGTGGTGGTAGTTGAGCCAGTCCATGTCGTGACGTTACTTCAAGTTAATCGAACGGTCAACGAAACACTTTCGATTAGTTGAATCTCAACATGCCGCGTATTGTTTGCCGACCTAATGAATGACGGTCGTAAGCTAAGTGAAACAGAGGCGGTCTGTAAGGAGTGAATCATGTGGAACCAAGTCAAGACGGTGCTGCTGCTCGGTGGGTTGAGTGCGTTGATGATTGGGTTTGGCGGGGCGATGGGGGGGAATGCTCTGTTGATCTTCGCCGGATTGGCTCTGGTGATGAATGTCGGGGCGTACTACTTCTCGGATCGGCTGATTCTTTCGATGCACGGGGCCCAGGAAGTCACGGAAGAGGAGGCTCCGGAGTTGCATGGAATGGTCGCGGAGTTGGCCACCGCGGCGAATATCCCGAAGCCTCGCGTCTGCGTCATTCCTGAAGCTTACGCGAACGCTTTTGCGACGGGACGGAATCCGACGCATGGCGTCGTGGCGGTGACTCAGGGGATTTTGAACCTGCTGAGTCCTCGAGAGCTGCGTGGCGTGATCGCTCACGAGATTGCTCACATTAAGAACCGAGACATCTTGATCGCCACAATCGCGGCGATGCTCGGCTCGGTCGTGAGCTATGCGGCAAACGCGATTCAGTTCTCGGCCCTGTTTGGAATGGGTCAGTCCAACGATGACGAAGAGGCTACGGCTGGTGGAGGTCTGCTGATGGCGTTTGTCGCACCGATTGGGGCGACGCTGATGCAGATGGCGGTGTCGCGTTCGCGAGAGTACGTCGCGGACGCGACGGCCGCTGAACTCACGGGGGACCCGGAAGCGCTGGCGATGGCGCTCAAGCGGTTGCATGAACCGCACGCTCAGGAACAGGCACAGGGAATGTCTCCGGCAATGGCGAGCCTGTTCATCGTCAGCCCGCTGTTCGGACTCGGTGGTGTGGTGAGTTGGTTCTCGACACATCCGCCGGCCGAGGACCGGATCGAGAAGCTGATGGGGATGCCGGTTCGAATGAAAGCATCGCGAGGTGACTACCTCGGCTGGCGTCGTGGTCTGTCGCGACGCAAATTGGTCGAGTCGATTTGAACGTGTGTTGAACCACTTCTGAACAGTCTGAGGCATCCGCTGTCAGAGAATGACAAATGAGCCGGACCGAGCTAGCGGTCGGTTCGGAGAGACAAACGATCTATCGTCGAACCGGACGCTATCGCGTTCAGACTGATGGGTCGAAATGGAAATGTGGGACGAAGAGTCGCTGAGAACCTGACGAAGTCAAGGAGACGATCATGTTGTGTCCGTTATGCCAAGTGGAACTGAAGATGACTGAGCGACAGGGAGTCGGGTTGGACTACTGCCCGAAGTGTCGCGGCATGTGGCTCGATCGTGGGGAGTTGGACACGTTGCTCATTCGGATTGAGCGGTTGCCGCCAGAGTTCGACGACGAAGACTCGCGACGTTCGCGACGTCATCAAGAGCGGCCGGTTGTTGTTCCGTCGGAGCATCGCTCGGAGTACCGCGACGAGCCGAGGCCACAGAAACGCGAATCACTGTTGAGCCGCTTGTTCGACTGGGACTGAACGAGGTCGCCGGGGCCGTCCCGGCATTAATAATGAGACAAACGCATGAGATCGCTGACTGCCAAACAACTGTTGATCGGAGCGTGTTTCGGAGCCGCTGTGAGCTTGATTGCAGCGACTCCTTGGGGGCTGTTGATCTCTGCGTTATCGGCGATTGACCTGCCGATGGATGCCAACAAAGTCGCGTGGACGACACTGGCTTGGCCCGCCTTGCTCAAAGGGGGCTTGGCGGGAGTCGTCATCACGATGGGATGGAGTTGTCAACGAGGGAATCCAGTGGAGCGTGTCTGAGTTCAATTCGGTGCTATGTCGCAAACAGGGAGAACAATCATGTTGATTGAGATAACCAAACGAAGTGGCAAACTGGCGGAAGGAGTCCGCCAACTGATTGAGCAAAGAATGCAATTGGCGCTGGGCCGATTTTCACCGCGAATTCGCCGTGTCTTGGCAACATTCGGTGATGTGGCAGGCAATAGCGTTTGCAGCGACAAGAAATGCCGCCTTCGGATTGGTTTGATTCCGAGTGGGGAAGTCGTTGTCGAAGACAGCGCCCCTTCGGTTGCCACATCCTTGGCAAAGGTCGCCGAACGCGCTGCTCGGTCGGTTGGTCGAGCGTTGCTGCGTCGTCCCGAGTTTTGCGTTGTTCCAGAGCAAGTGATTTTTAGCGAGCCTCGGAGGTGTCGCATTGACGACAAAGCTGTTCGACGTCAATCCGCTGCTTGGAGTGGGTGGGTTGATCAGATGGTTCTCAACACATCCGCCGATAGAAGACTGAATTCGATGTCTGCTCGATCAATGATCGGAACGTGCGGAGCCAATCGAGAAACAACAACAGTCGCGGAAGGAGTGCCTCGCGAAGCCCTGTGATCAGAGAGATTCTGAGTAGACAATGACGTACTCAGCTATGGTTTGAGCATCGACGTTTAACTTCTTTTTGAAAGACAAACACCCTAATGAAAAACGAATTGCGCACGCTTGGAAACTCGATCATGGCAAACGGAAAGATCGAAGGTCACGAGGTGGAATTGCTCCGGAATCACCTGTCTGCCGACGGAGTCATCGACCGACCGGAGGCGGAGTTTCTCGTTGAGATATATCGACGAACGAATCAGATCGCCCCTGCTTTTGAGAAGTTCTTCTACCGAGCCATCAAGAAGCATCTCGTGGCTGATGGTTGCATTGGTACTGAAGAAGCCGGTTGGCTACGACGAGTGATCTTCTTGGACGGAACAGTAACGGAACGGGAGAAGAAACTGCTTCGGGAATTAAGAGGAGAATCCAGAGAATTCAGTGATGAAGCTCAAGCATTATTCGACGAGTGCTTGTCCTAGAAAATCATTGGTGAGCAGCGAGAGAGGGGACTCGAAGGGGGTGGATTCCAATGTCGGCGTGGAGTTATGGAAAACGACGTCGCGGATGAGACGTTGGGGAATGCAAAGGATTGCTTGTCGTGCTGTCGCTAATCGACATGTCGCCGCTCAAAATGGCCGAAGCCAAGTTGCAGCACTTGTCGGCAATCGTGAAGTCTTCCGCCGACGCAATCATCGGCAAAGACCTCAACGGCCGGATCGTCAGTTGGAATCGCGGTGCCGAGGAGATGTTCGGCTACTCTGCGGAAGAGGCGATTGGGCACGAAACGCTGTTTCTATAACCGAGATGCAGCTTCTCACCCGCGCGGGCGATCGTTCCTTCGCGAGCGACCGTCCAGAAATAGAGCATGTGGTGATAGTTGAGCCAGTCCATGCCGCAAAAATACTTCGGGTTTATCAATGTGTCTACGACAAAGTTTCAAATAGTTGAACCTAACGCCTCAGCGTATTGTTTGTGGAAGTGAGAGACATGCGAGCGGCTGACGAGGTGTCAGCGAAGGTGTTGCGAGGTTTCTGGCCCGATGGACCTGCACAACTTTGGGGGCGTAAGCCCCTCGCTCGCCGTATTTCAAACTGGGTCTGCCAGTCATGTGACTCACACAACAGGAGAAGGATCATGTTGATCGAAGTGACGAAACGAAATGTGATGTTGGCGGACGGCGTGCGTGAATGGGTCGAGCGCCGTCTGCAATTCGCACTGGGACGGTTTTCATCGCGAATTCGCCGTGTCTCAGTGATCTTTAGCGATGTGAACGGCAATCGCGGCGGGTGCGACAAGCAATGCCGGCTGCGGATTGCGTTGATTCCTAATGGGGAAGTGGTTGTCGAAGACATCGACCCTTCGGTTGCCACAGCCCTGGCAAACGTCGCCGATCGCGCCACTCGATCGGTGAGTCGAGCGCTGGAGCGCCGCCGCGATTTTGGTGATGTGCCGGAACGCGTGATTGTTAGCAAGCCTCGACGCTGTCGCAGTGACGACCGAATTGAGCGTCCCAACCTTTTTCTTAAGGAGTAACAATCATGCTGGTACTTAGTCGCAAGGTCCAGGAACAGATTTGCTTACCGGAACTCGGCATCGTGATCAAGGTTTTGGAAATCCATGGCGGAAAAGTACGCCTGGGGATTGCTGCTCCCAGCGATATTTCCATCGCCAGGGATGAGTTATTGACCCAACCGCGACGGCAGCCTGCGAGCGGACTGGCGGAATCAACATCCACAAAGCCATTTAAGTCCGCCGTTGCGAGTCCCCTTGTGGACCAAGATTTGGGATCACTGCTCTTTCCTGCCTCCGCAAAACGTCAGCGGCGAAAGTGCGTTTGAGGAATGATCGGCTAGCGACAGTGAGTTGCGGTTCGTCGCGCGACAGTCCCATAGAAGGTCAGGGACCAAAATCACGTTCTCTGACAACAGGTAACTTTTCGAACCGCGAGTTGGAACGCCGTCGCGGTTCCTGAAAGTTCATCGACGTTTTATGACCTCTGGTCATTCGATAATGGATCTTACTGATGTTTGAGGTCATTCCAAAAGCGCCGCGTCTTTGTAGCTCAGAACAATTCAGCGAACAGATTGGGGCAGCGATTCAGCAGCGAACGCATTCACAAGTGCGAGATCTGCAAATCGACGTGACCGAGCAACAGGTCACGGTCATTGGCCGCGTTGGCTCTTATCACGTTTTGCAACTATTGATTGAGTCGGTGAAAGAATTGCAAGCGGCGTATCTACTGCCGGTTCGTATTCAGGTACAAGTTTTAAAGCGGTCGGCAACGGTGTGAGTGCCACTATCCCGACTGTTCCCCAAAAGATAATCGGCTAATTTCAGCCGGAGAGGAGTCAACGACCATGAGAATCAACATCGCTCTCCCTGGATTGACTCACCTAGTGCGAAGAGGCGATTTCGAGAATTGGCAATACGGAGTCGAATCGATGGAAAATTTGTCGATGTTTCAGGTGGATGTTCCAGCGCAAGTGGCTCCAGACGTGGTCACGCATGTTCGCGAATTCGATCACTCCGGTTTGCGAGTGGAGTGTGAAGATACGATGATTCGCGTACACCGCCTCGCTGTGTCTTTGCAAGTTCTTGAATTGGCTCTTCAGACGGCCGAGGAACTCCAAGTGAGGCAGAAATGTTCGATACATGTCGATGTCAGAATCAGCCCGTTGCAGAATCTCAACCGGCTGGGAGCTTGAGCGATCACGATTTCATTACATCCGTCTGAGTTGGTACAGACCGCGAGGAATAGTCATGGAAATCTCGATGTGGGGTTGGTTGGGCTTCAATGCTTTCGTATTGGCGATGCTGGCGCTTGATTTGGGTGTGTTTCATCGGAAGGCTCACGTTGTGAGGCTCCGCGAGGCACTGACATGGAGCGCGGTTTGGATCGCCTTAGCGATGGTGTTCAATGTCGGATTGTACTTTTGGGGTGGTTCGAAACCGGCAATGGAGTTCTTGACCGGCTACCTCATCGAGAAAACGCTGAGCGTAGATAACGTGTTTGTCTTCGCGGTGTTGTTTGCTGCGTTTCGAGTGCCAAAACACTGTGAGCACAAGATCCTGTTTTGGGGAGTCTTCGGGGCGCTCTTGATGCGAGCAGCGATGATCTTTTCCGGTGTCGCATTGATCGAACAATTTCATTGGTTGATCTACGTCTTTGGCGGGTTCTTGGTTTTGACCGGACTAAAAATGCTGCGGCCGAATCTCAATCCGACTGATCCACAAAAACATCCATTGATCCGCTTTTGTCGCAGCATTTTCCGAGTGACGCCGGAGTATCACGACGATCGGTTCTTTCTTCGGCACGAAGGCAAACTTTGGGCGACGCCGTTGATGTTGGTGTTGATCATGGTTGAGATGACAGACCTCATCTTTGCGGTCGATTCGATCCCTGCGATTCTGGCGGTATCGAGTGAACCGTTCATCGTTTACACGTCGAACGTCTTCGCAATGCTCGGCCTGCGAGCGTTGTACTTCGCCTTGGCCGGGATGATGGACAAGTTCCGATACCTCAAGTACGGACTCGCCGGCATCCTGGCATTCGTCGGGACGAAGATGATGCTGGTCGATATCGCACCGATTCCGATTACTGCGAGCTTGAGTGTCGTCGTCGGGATCTTGGCGATTGCGGTGATCACGTCGCTGTGGCAAACGAAAGCCGAGGCTGCATCCTTGCCAGTTCCGCTTGCGGCAAGGCATGATCCCGAGCCGTTGTTCGTTGCGGTCGTTCCCGAAGCCTTCTGCCTAGGTCGCGAAGCAACGTCCTGCGAACACCGATCGGTTCTGTGAGCCATGAGCCGGGACACGCTAGCGTCCGCTTCGAGAGGCCCTCGACGTTCTGAGCCGGACGCTCGCGCGTTCCGGCTGATCGACCATCAAAGAAACCGGGCGATTGAAACAGATCGCCCGTCACATCGAATGAATCGACAATGACACAACCGTTTGGAGAAATTGGAGCCGATGCTGTTCGGTTACTGTGTGGGGAGGGGCGGCGGGTGGATGTCTCAGCCATCCGCCGCTCGCTCGCCGAGGCGATGCTGGCTTGGCCGGGGAATGAGTCGGAGCGGTGGTGGAAGTGGCTCGTCGAGACGTGCCGAGGGTTGAACTATGCCGCGCGGGTGATTGATGCGTCGCAGCGAGAAGTCTTTGAATTGGCTCGACACGGCGTCGTGGCCGTGACGTTGTTGGATGGGGCAAGCTCCAGCAGTCGGAGCGTGCTCGCGTCTGGCTTGAGTGGTGGTGTCGCCTCCAATTCTGAACCGGATGCGAGCACATTCCAGTTGATCGTTTTGAATGGCGCGCGGCGAAACAAGTTTCGGTTGTTTGAATTACCGAACGATCCGGCGGGAAAGTGGGTTTCGCAGCGGCAGCTTTCAGGAATGTTGCCGACGGGGACTGCGACACGGCGATGGGTGGTGCTTGATCCGGTTGCGGATGACATGCCGCTTGTCGATTCGGCAAGCCGAGGGGCTTTGGCTTCCGGGCATGGCGACGATGCCGTCCACGGGCTGACGCCCGCCGGCTCGCACGGGTCTCATCATATTTCGCCGTTTGCGAGGTTGCGGGATTTTCTGCGGCCGGAGCGGTCAGACTTGTGGATCGTGGTGGTCTTCGCGTTGGTGATCGGGATGCTGACGCTGGCGACGCCGATTGCGGTCGAGGCGCTGGTCAACACGGTCGCGTTTGGGACGTTGCTGCAACCGTTGGTTGTGTTGTCGATCATCTTGCTGACGTTTCTCGGCTTCGCGGCGGCGTTGCGGTTTCTGCAAAGGTTTGTCGTGGAACTGATTCAAAGACGGTTGTTCGCACGAACGGCCGCGCGGCTGGCTTGGCAGTTGCCTCGCGTGCGGCTGGATCGCGCTCATGAGTTCTCGCCAGAGTTGCTGAATCGCTTCTTTGACATCGTGACGATGCAGAAGATCGTCGCGCAGTTGGCTCTGGATGGGCTGACGGTCGTACTGACGGTGGGACTGGGCATGATCGTACTCGCGTTTTATCACCCGTGGCTGCTGGCTTTCGACGCGGTGTTGTTGGTGTTGTTGATGGCGAACGTGTTCGTGTTCGGTCGAGGAGCAGTGCGGACGAGCATCGCCGAATCGCGGAGCAAGTACGCGGTCGCCGGTTGGCTGGAAGACATCGCTCGTTGTCCGATGACCTTCAAGGCGAGCGGTGCGGCCGAGTTTGCGTTGACTCGTGCGGATCGGCTGACGACCGATTACCTCGTCGCGCGGGAAGCTCATTATCGCGTGCTGATGCGGCAGATTGTGATGGGCCTCGCACTGGAAGCGTTCGCGAGCGCGGTGCTGCTGGGACTGGGTGGGTTCCTGGTGATTCAAGGGCAGATGACGCTGGGGCAGCTCGTCGCGGCGGAACTGATTGTGACGTTGATCGTCGCGGCGGTCGCGAAGTTCGACAAACATCTGGAAGGCTTTTACGACTTGCTGACGTCGATGGACAAGCTCGGCCATTTGTTCGACTTGCCGGTCGAGCCGTCGTCGGGAGCACTGCATGTGGGGCGCACCGGAGCGGCCAGCCTGTCGCTTCGCCATGTGTCGTTCGCTCACGGTGGCGGTTCGATGTTGCTTCGTGACGTGTCGTATGACGTCGCCCCCGGCGAGGTCATCGCCATCACCGGCCCGGCCGGTTGCGGCAAGAGCACGCTGTTTGATTTGCTCTTCCGCCTGCGCGAACCGTCGTCCGGCCGCATCGTGCTCGACGATCTCGACCTCACCGACCTGCGACCGGATGTGCTGCGGCAAAACGTGTCGCTGGTGCGCGGCATCGAGATTCTCGAAGAAACACTCGCCGAGAACGTGCATCTGGATCGGCGAGATGTTTGCACCACCGACGTCCGCGACGCACTGCGACGCGTTGGGTTGGAAGATGACCGTAGCCACGTTCGCCAGGACGTGGGCGATTCCCTGAGTAACCCTGCGACCGCACCGACCACCCCACGCTCTGGCGAGCGTGGCTACGATGCCGCAAATATCAACCTCGATACACGTCTCGCGCACGATGGCCAGCCGTTGTCGGAAAGTCAGTCTCGTCGGCTAATGCTGGCCCGCGCGCTGGTCGCTCGGCCGAGACTGTTGTTGATCGACGGCTTGCTCGATTCGCTTGCGGACGACGATGCCGAGCGACTGTTGAGCGAGCTGAAGTCGAATCGCACGGACTGCACGGTTCTGATCGCGACCGGTCGGCGAGCGATCGCCGAGCAATGCGATCGGACATGGGAGTTATCAACGTAGCCATCGCGCTCCGCGTGATGAGCCGACCGCTTCAAGAAGCATTGTCCTGTTGAGAGGTGATTTGAAATGGCAAGCGTTGTGGAGCATTCCGCTCGTCACGCGGAGCGTGACGGCTACGTTGAAGGTGTCGCGAACTTCCCCGCGATGCGGTTGGCGAAATCGTCGCGGATCGCAAGACGAGTCGCTCGTGCGTTGTTGGTGTTGTTGGCGGTGGCGATCGTCGCGCTGGGGTTTGCTCCGTGGCAGCAGACGGTAGATGGAACCGGGCGAGTCGTCGCGTATGCGCCGTTACAGCGGCAGCAGACGATTGAGGCTCCGATTTCCGGGCGGATCGTTCGCTGGGGCGAGCAGGTGTTTGATGGTGCTCGCGTGGCGGAAGGTCACTTCATCTTGGAGATTCAAGACCTTGATCCGAACTTGCAGATTCGGCAGCAGGAGCAGCTCGCGGCGACGGTACGGGAACTCGAAGCGAACAAGATCGTCGCGCTGGCGTATGAGGCTCAGGTCGCGGCGTTCGAGACATCGCGAGACGAGACGGTCAAGGCGGCGGATGAGTACATCAAGGTGGCTCAAGAGAAACTCAAGATCGAAGAACGGAACCTCGAATTTGAGCAAGCGGGCGAACTGCAAGTGCGGCTCGACTTCGAGCGTCAGAAAGAACTCAAGAAGGATGGCCTCACATCGGATCTGAAGGTGCAAGAGGCCGACCGCAAATGGAAAGAGGCGATCACAAAGGTCGATAAAGCCGAGGCTTACATCCGCTCCGCGAAGAATGAACTCGCCGCAAAACGGAACGAACGATCGGCGAAGGAACGAGAGGCTCAGGCGAAAGTCGATTCGTCGCGGGCGACGTTTCAAAAAGCGAATGGCGATGTCTCGAAGCTCGACAAGCAGATTGCCGAGTTGCAGGTGAAGGTCGCTCAGCAGCAAAGCCAAGTCGTGAAGGCTCCACGCGATGGCGCGATCATGCACATGATGGCTCATCAGGGAGGCGAGATGGTCAAACAAGGCGATCCGCTGTTCGTGCTGATCCCAGACGCCGAAGATCGAGCGACCGAGATTTGGGTCAACGGCAACGACGCTCCGCTCATCAGCGTGGGTCGCAAGGTGCGACTGCAATTCGAGGGTTGGCCGGCCGTGCAATTCGCCGGCTGGCCGAGCGTCGCCGTCGGCACGTTCGGCGGCGAGGTCATCAACGTCGATGCCGCCGCAGGTAACAGCAAGAACCAATTCCGATTGCTCATCGTCCCGGATGCCGACTCGCCTCCGTGGCCGAGCACCAAGTTCCTGCGTCAAGGAACACGAGCCAACGGCTGGGTGCTGCTCGACCAAGTCGGCCTCGGCTACGAAGCCTGGCGCAGACTGAATGGCTTCCCACCGACTGTCGCCTATGCCGAAGCGAGCGGCGGAACGAAGAAGTCGGATATCAAAGAGAAATAGGAATCGAACCGTCCAGATGCTTGGGGAATGTTCAATGAACGAACTGAGAAACTGCTCTCGTCGTGTGATTTGGCGGATGGGGTTCTTGTTGGCGGGAGGATTGGCGAGTCTCACGTCAGCGGCGCAGGCTGGCGAGCCAGTGCTGATGGGATACGATCGGCTCAGGCAATTAGTGCTAGACACGCGAGTCGTGCAGTCACTCGACAATGCGAAGATGACGCCAGGGCGAGTTGAGAAGGATTCAAATGGGGTGTTGTTCCCGGCGGATCGACCGTGGGAGAACGCGACGAACAACCTCTATCCGAACGTCTGGTTCGACGCGCGCGAACGGCTCTTCAAGCTGTGGTACAAGTGCGTCTTGCATGATGCCGACGTGATCGCGCGCATGGACGGGCCGACGACGATTCACGAGCAGGGTTGGTATCTGCTGTATGCGACATCACCGGATGGGCTGAGTTGGACGAAGCCGGAGTTGGAGCTGCATGCGTTTGCTGGCTCGAAGAAGACGAACATCGTCACACGCGACACGCCGAATGCCGGAGTGATGTTCGATGCTCACGACCCGGATGCCGCTCGGAGATTCAAGATGATCTACGACGTGGGGCCGGGGAAAATGCGAACGCGGTTCTCGGCGGACGGCGTCCGTTGGTCGGAACCGGTCGAGCCGCAGGGCTTCGGTGCCTATCACGGCGACACGCACAACAACGCAATCTGGGACGAGCGGCTGCAAAAGTATGTGCTGTTCTCGCGAGCGTATCTCGGCGAACGATTGGTCGCGCGGTTTGAGAGCGACGACTTCCACAATTGGAAATCGACCGGCGTCGTGATGCGGTCGTCGGCCACCGAGGGACGCGTCACGCAGACGTACTGCATGCCGGCGTTCGCGTATGGCAACATCTATTTCGGTTACTTGATGATGTATCACCCCGGCCGCGATCGGGCGGTCGATTGCGAGCTGGCGTGGAGTCCCGACTCGATCACCTGGCATCGCATCAGTCCCGGTCAGCCGTTGATCCCGCGCGGCGAACGGGGCAGCGGCGACTCGATGTGCATCTACGGCCCGGCGGGTCCGGCGATCGCTCAGGATGGTCGCCTGCTGATCTTTTACGGTGGTAGCGACGAACCGCATCTCGGCTGGAAGAGGCATTGCCTTCCGATGCTAGCGCGATTGCCAGTCGATGGTTTTGTCGGGTGCGAGCCGCTCGATGGTGCTCGCCCCGCGATCCTCACGACGCAGCCGATGCTCGTCTCCGACGAACCGCTGACCGTCAGTGCCAACATCTCGAACGGTGCGGTGCGAGTCCACGTGCTCGACGCCGACAACTTCTCGTCCGAGCCATCCGATCCGATCGCTCAGAGCGGCCCGTCGCAACGAGTGACGTTTTCTGGTCGTGATCAAACGACATTGCGAGGGAAAATCGTCCGGCTGCAATTTGAGTTGGACCGCGCAACGTTGTTTGGGTTTCGCGGCCTGAGTCAGCTCGCGACTCCGACGACCGACACGGGAGTGCGACGCTTCGACGATTCACTGACCGTGACGTTGGCGATGCCGAAGGGGACCGAATCAGCGACGCTCCGCTACACGCTGGATGGTCGCGAACCAACGCTGAACTCCGACGAGCCGAAGAAACCCATCACGCTGACGAGCACCACGCGACTCCGCTCGCGGCTGTTCTGGCCCGGCGTCACCAACGGCGGACCAGAATTCGACGCGATGTTCCTGCACCGCGAACCGGCCAAGGTTTCATCGAGCATCATCACGGAAGCCGATTCGTTCGACACCGACACGGCCGGTTGGCTCGCCGTCGATGAGATCAAGCATCATCGCGACGGCGGCCTGCGCAACGGTTTCGTCCGTCTATCGCGCGCGAACAATTTGAAGCCGTTCGCGCGATTGTCGCTCGCTCAACGAAAGTTCGCGGGCGATTGGCTTAAGCATTTCGGTGGCGAAGGAGTCACGATTTCGTTCGCGCTGCGCAGTGATTCGCAAAGCGGCAAAGCCCGTGTCGAGATTTTCGCTGGAGACACCGGCGCGTGGATTCACGAGTTCTCACCCACCCCCGGCCCGGAATGGCAAACGTGGTCCACCACCCTGCGCTGGGACTGGACTGACGCCGCGGCCGAGGCCGCCGGCTGGACTCGCTCTCAGCAAGGCTGCTCGTGGTCCGACACGATCCGCCACGTCGGCCAACTCGTCGTGATGCCGTCCGCCACCAGCCAAGTCTCGTCATTCGACCTCGACGATTTTTCTGTGACGACATGGCCGACACGCCCATCGGCTCCGTGACGTTGCGACCGAACTCCACACGCCAGATTGATTGGTCAAATACGACGCATCGTCGCAAGGACTGTTGAATGATGACTCGCAGCCGTTTGGAAGCCTTTAGCGACGGCGTCATCGCCATCGTGCCGACGATCATGATGCTCGACTTGAAGACTCCCGTGACGGCAGAGATCAGCGGGTTGCGACCGGTGATTCCCGCTTTCCTCAGTCATGTGCTGAGCTTCGTGCTCGTCGGAATTTACTGGAACAACCACCATCACTTGTTCCAGGCCGTGCGGTCGGTCAACGGAGCGGTCTTGCTCGCGAACCTGCATCTGCTGTTTTGGATTTCGCTCGTGCCTTTCGGAACAAGCTGGCTCGGGAGCAGCAACTTCGCGACTTGGCCGGTAGTGGTTTACGGCATCGTCCAGTTGTTCTCGGCGGTCGCGTATTTCATTTTAGTTCATCTGTTGGTCTGCCATCACGGTCGCGACTCGACGTTGGCAAAGGCAATGAACACCGACTTCAAAGGGAAGATGTCACTCGCCCTCTATACGGTCGCACTGCCGCTGGCGTTCGTTCATCCGGGAATCGCGTGCGGCGTTTATTGCCTTGTTGCAGCCATGTGGCTGATCCCTGATCGCCGCATCGAGACGACGATTTCGAATCAGCCGCCACAATAGGCGGTTGGCTTTCCGCGTCCTCAAGAATAATTTTCACGAGATCGTGTAAGGTTCGCGAGAGGCTGGCCGAGACGGAACCGCCCGAGTGTGGGATATGCAGTCCGTGACCAAGTAAAAACAATCAGTAGAGATGTCAGCCACCATCTCGCACTTCACCGTATCACCAAATCGTCCCGTTGAGGAAACCCCGATCATGCGTTGTTCGGTGCTGTTGTTTGCCGTCACTCTCACGATTTCTGGCCACTCGCTTTGTGCGGCGGACCAACCGAGCGGAGCGATTTTTGGCCCGAAGTTGGACACCGTCTACCCGACAAATCGCATGGTGGTCGATGTGACGAAGGCTCCGTACTTCGCGAAGGGAGACGGGAAGACCGACGACACGGTGGTGCTGCAGAAGGTGCTGAACGAGAACGTGGGACATCATCGCGTGCTCTTTTTTCCGAAGGGGATTTACGTTGTCTCGGCCACGCTGACCTGGCCCAAGAAGTTTGCCGGGCATGACAACTGGGGCAAGACGATGTTGCGCGGAGCCAATCGCGATGAATGCGTGTTGCGGCTGAAGGATGGAACCTTTACGGACACAAAGACGCCGTCGGCCATCATGTGGTGCGGCGGGTTTGGGTCGGCGGATTGGTTTCACAATCACATCGAGAACCTGACCTTCGATGTCGGCAACGGAAACCCCGCAGCGATCGCCTTGCAGTTCTATTCCAACAACACCGGAGCGGTGCGCGATTGCCGCTTCATTGCGGGCGAAGGGAGCGGATTGGTCGGGTTGGACTTGGCTCATCGCGATATGAATGGACCGTTGCTCGTGAAGAACTGCGAAGTGATCGGGTTTGCTCGCGGCATCGCAGCGGCGAGAGCGGTGAATAGTCAGACTTTCGAGAACATCACGCTGCGAGGGCAAACGCACGCAGGTTTCACGAACGAAGGTCAGTCCATCAGCATCCGCGGCTTCACGAGCGACAACGCGGTACCCGCCGTCAGCACCTACGGAAATCTGTTGCTGATGGATGCCAAGCTCACCGGTCGCGGCAACGCGGCACACGCCCCGGCGATTGTGAACTACAACGGCGGACGAATCTTTCTGCGCGACGTGACGACGACCGGCTACAAGCGAGCGATTGTCGATATGCAGACTCCCGATTTCGCCGCCGCATATCGCATCGAAGGGGAAGACAAGCCGGGAAGTCTCGGCCCGGACATCGCCGAGTATTGTTCGCACGAAGCGACGACCGCGTTCCCATCGCCAGTCACTTCGCTGCGGCTGCCGGTGAAGGAGACTCCGCTGGCCGAATGGGAAGATCCGGCAACTTGGAAAGTCATGTCGCAGTTTGCGGATGATCCTGAAGGAAAGAGGGACTACGCAGACGCCATTCAGCGAGCGATTGATTCGGGTGCAACGACCGTCTGCCTTCCCAACCACTACACGACCCACCGCACCGTGAGCATTCGCGGTAAGATCCGGCGGATCATCGGTATCAGCGGCTATTTGAATTACGGTGAGGAAGCTCGGCCCGACTTCCGTGTCGAAGATGGCGATTCGCCTGTCGTATGGATCGAAAACTTCGCGGGACTTGGCGGCGGTCTGGAGATCGATACCAAACGAACTGTCGTCCTCCGCAGCGTCGGCACCTACACGATCCAATGCACGCCTCGCAGCGAAGGAGGCGACGTCTTCTTGGAAGACGTTGTCGGCGACAACTTTCGCTTTCGCAAACAGAATGTCTGGGCGAGGCAGCTCAACATCGAAAACGAAGGAACGCATCTCACCAACGACGGCGGCAACGTTTGGGTGCTCGGTTACAAGACTGAACGAGGCGGCACGCTGGTCCACACGCTGGGCCGCGGGCGGACCGAAATCCTGGGCGGATTCAGCTTCACGACGACCGCTGGGAAGCTGGCCCCAATGTTCGTCAACGACAACTCGTCCGTGTGGTCGTTCTTTGGCGAGGTCTGTTACACCGGAGACCCCTTTGCCGTTCGCATCCAGGAAACTCGCGGCGGTGAAACCAAAACGCTGGGCAAAGATAACGGACACACGGTGCCCTATTCTGGGTACACCGCGAAGCCGTGAAGCGAAGGACTAACCGTAAAGACGAGCGCCAAGGAAAGGACCGGACGGACAAGGCACTTGGCGAATTGAAAAAGACCAACTGGTAAAACCGTTTCAGTTCAAATGTCGCGTGCATGGTAAGTTCAACGTCGATGGGTGGAATGTGAGTTCAACGAAGAAATCGGCGAATGATCAAGATGAACCGACAGCGCATGTGACCGATCTTCCTAACGAGATCGTTATGTCAAAACTTCGACAAAATCAATCTAACCGCAACAAACTTTCGAATATCCGAAACATCAAAATCCAAGTATCGTTTGTGGCATTCACGAAGTGCGATCTGAATCCGCAACTCAAGAAATGGGAGACAATCGGTGCAGACGAAAGTAAAATCCAGCGCAAGTTCATCCTCACCGGCTTCGATTACGACTCGCCGAAGTTGGTTCGGGATGAGTCTGGGAGCCATCGCGGCAGGTGTATGGTGTTCAACAACGGCGAACCGAGTGACTGCTTCTGCGGCGGAGGCAACGAGAAATCCAGAGTCCCCCGATGAAGCGTTGGCGATCTTGCGTGAAGGAAACCAGCGCTTCGTAGCTGGCAAGTCGCTGAGCATTCATCGCGACTTGGAGCGTGTGAAGGAAGTCGCTCCAAAACAGACACCGTTTGCGGCGTTCCTGGGTTGTGCAGATTCGCGGGTGCCGATTGAAATTGTCTTCGACCAAGGCTTCGGCGATCTGTTTGTGACTCGAATCGCTGGCAACGTCGCGACCAGCGAAAACATCGGCAGCCTGGAATTCGGCACGTTGGTCCTCGGGGCGAAGGTGCTGTATGTGCTCGGTCACACGAATTGCGGAGCGGTCTCGGCGACCGTCCAAGAGACTGAGGTTCCCGGACAGATCAGCGGTTTGTTTCAACACATTCGTCCGGCTGTCCGAGCCGCCAAAGGGAACCTCGCCAAGTCGGTCGAGGAGAACGTGCGATTGCAGGCGTCTGTGTTGTCCGAATCCTCGCCTGTGTTGGCTCGGCTGATTCGCGAGAAAAAGTTGATCGTCGCGGGGGGTGTCTATGACCTGAAAACGGGACTCGTCAGCAACGTGGATTTGAACTGACGATGGATTTTCCGAACCGGACGCTAGCACGCTCCGGCTGAATGTGCTCAAAGGCGTAGTGGGAAAGACCTCAAGGAGACACGATGAACTCAGACTTGGTGCAGGCGATTCAAGCCAACCTGCTATCGCCGGCGGTGCTGTTCTTTCTGCTGGGTGTGTTCGCGACGTTGGTGAAGAGCGATTTGAAATTTCCCGAGCCGCTGTACTTGGGGCTGACGATTTATTTGCTGACGGCGATTGGATTCAAAGGCGGAGCATCCATC
>JANMIF010000240.1:0-8905 GCA_031375695.1 Planctomyces sp. | reverse complement strand
CCTTCGACTATCTGCGCGACCGGTTGCGGCTAGGGGTCGGTGCTCAGGACAAGCGTAATCCCAGCGTGTTCGCGCAGCGCGGTGTCAATGGTGCGAGTGGCGAGGCTCCCGTGCAGCGCGGTCACTATGGCGTGTTGCTCGACGAAGCGGACAGCATTCTGATCGACGAAGCGCGGACGCCGTTGATCATCGGCCTGACCATGCCCAACGACGCGGCCACGGTCAGCTTGTTTCGTTGGTGTCAGCGAGCCGTCTCGCATTTGGAAGCCAACGAAGATTTCATCTACGAACCGCAACGGCGAACCGCTTATCTGACCGACAGCGGTTGCCGGAAAGTGCTGTTGTTGGCCAAGCCCGCTTTGATCGACGCTGTCGATACTGAGCGCATCTACAAGCACGTCGAGCAGGCGGTCACGGCGCGATTTGCTTTCATCCGCGACAAAGATTATGTGATCGTCGATGACGAAATTAAGATCGTGGACGAAGGGACTGGCCGTGTCATGGACGGTCGCAAATGGCAAGACGGCTTGCATCAGTCGATCGAAGCGAAGGAACTCGTTCCGATCACTGCGGCGTCGGGCGAGGCGGCTCGCATCACCGTGCAAAGTTACTTCCGGCTGTACCACTACATCAGCGGCATGACCGGCACTGGGGTGCAATCGACTGGCGAAATTCGGCGAACCTACGGGCTGATCGTCACACCGATCCCGACTAACAAGCCGTGCATCCGAGTCGGCTGGCCGACTCGCGTGTTCGCCACGATGGACGCCAAACAGACCGCGATTCTGCGAAGCATCCAAGAATTGATCTCGGCTGGCCGAGCGATCCTGGTTGGCACACCGTCCGTCGAAGCCTCGGTCGCGCTCGGCAATTTGCTGAAGGACAAAGGGATCGACTATGAAATCCTCAATGCCCACTTCCATGAACAAGAAGCCGAAATCATTTCGCGAGCCGGACGGGTTGGCCGGGTCACCGTGGCCACGAACATGGCCGGGCGCGGCACCGACATTCAACTGGACGAAGAGCTGCGGAAGAATGGCGGCCTACACGTCATGGCCACTGAAATGCACAGTTCGGCCCGTATCGACCGCCAGCTCATCGGACGCGCAGCTCGGCAAGGTGACCCCGGCAGCTATCAGTTCTTCTTGTCGCTCGAAGATGAATTGCTCCGCTGCCTTGAGCCTGAAGAAATTGCCTCCCATCGCGCTCAAGCACATCCCGACGCCTCGGGCGAGCTTCAGCCAACATGGATTCCGTTCTTCAAGACGACCCAGAAGTTTTTGGAGAAGACTCACTACCGCCAGCGCAAAGACCTGCTCAAAGGGGAACGCCAACGCATGGACCAATACCGCCGCATGGGCCTCGACCCCTGCTTGGAATTGACCGAAAGCTGACACCGCGTAGCCGGCATCGTCATCAGAGTACGATCCCCACAGGAGGCAAGATCATGGCGCGAGGGCAAGAGGGCGCGCGACGTCCCGCTACGAAGTTTGCACAGTTGCAAAAAAAGCTCGGACGACAAAACGTCCAGCGGAACCTGCAAGCTCAGGCTCAAGTTAGCCGTGCGTTATCCACATCGCTCGCGCCGAAAATTGGCAAACAGTTTGCATCACCGCAGTCGGCGAAACCAAAACTGAGGGACTCATGACTCCCGACCTCGCCGCCGCCTCGCCGCGCGACGTCATGAGCCGGATGTTGTGCGGGTTTTGGACCACAGCAGCAATTTGCGTTGCGGTGCAGTTGAAGCTTCCTGATTTGTTGGCCACCGCACCTCAATCGCTCGACCAACTTGCCCGCGCCACCGGATGTCACGAGCGGTCGCTGTTTCGATTGCTTCGCGCTCTCAGCAGCAGCGGCGTGTTCACCGAAGACGCCTCCGGTCGATATTCGCTGACGCCGCTGTCTGACTGCCTGCGTCGCGACGTACCCGGTTCAGTGGCATCGCTCGCCTTGATGCGCGGTGGTTGGCAGTATCGAGCCTGGGGAGAAATGCTGCATTCTGTCCAAACCGGCCAGCCGGCGTTCGATCGTGTGTTCGGCGAAACGTTGTTCGAGCACTTGTCGCATGAGTCGGACAAGGCCGCGCTGTTCGATGCCGCGATGGTCGGGGTTCACGGCCGTGAAACAGCAGCGATGCTGGCGGCGTATGATTTTTCCAGGATCCAACTTTTGGCCGACATCGGCGGCGGCAACGGCAGCGTTCTGACCGAAATCCTCAAACGGCATCCGTCCACGCGCGGCGTGTTGTTCGACCGCCTGGACGTCGTCGAGCGGGCGCGAGCCAATCTGCAATCGGCCGGGGTCGCCGAGCGTTGCGAGTTCGTACCCGGTGATTTCTTTCACAGCATCCCCGCCGGTGCCGACGTCTATTTGATGCGGCACATTATCCACGATTGGAACGACGAACGTTCGCTGACGATTTTGAAAAACTGCCGTGCGGTCATGTCGGCGACTTCACGTTTGCTGATCGCCGAATTTGTCTTGCCCGACGGCCCTGGCCCGTTCTTCGGCAAGTGGTTCGACCTGTCGATGCTGGCCATCACCGGTGGTCAAGAACGGACCGGTTCCGAGTACCAACAATTACTCGCCGCCGCTGGCTTGCAACTGCAACGCATTGTCCCGACCGACTCCGAGTTGTCGATCATTGAAGCGACGCCGTAATGTGAAGCAGGTGACACAGCAGAACGGCAACACCGCCAACGACGGTTTGCGATCAATTGGTCGGCCGAGTGACTTCACCGCTTGCCACTTCCAACTGAGCATTGTGCAGTCGCGCATACGTGCCGTTTTTGGCGAGCAGGTCGTCGTGGCGGCCGATTTCGGTGACTTGACCTTGTTCGAGGACCACGAGCCGGTCGGCTCGGCGGAGCGTGCTCAAGCGATGCGCGATGGCGATTGTCGTGCGGCCACGAGTTAGATTTTCGAGTGCGAGTTGAATCTCGCGTTCAGTTTCGTTGTCCACGGCCGAGGTGGCTTCGTCCAGGATCAGGATGCGCGGATCGATGAGCAGCGCGCGGGCGATGCTGATGCGCTGACGTTCGCCGCCGGACAGGGACATGCCTCGTTCGCCGACGAAGCTGTCGTAGCCGTCGGGTTGTTTCAGGATGAACTCGTGGGCGCGAGCGGCTCTCGCGGCGGCAATAATCTGCTCGCGAGTCGCTTCGTGTCGGCCGTAGGCGATGTTGTCGGCGATCGTCCCGTAAAACAGAAACGGCTCTTGCAGCACGATCCCGATGTTGCGGCGATACGGCTCGAGTGCGAACTGCCGGACATCGATCCCGTCGATCAACACGGTTCCTTCACTAACGTCGTGAAAGCGGCAAACGAGGTTGATCAGCGTTGTCTTGCCGGCACCGCTCGGCCCGACGAGGCCGATCATTTCCCCTTCGCGAATCGACAAGTTCACGCCGCGCAAAATCGGGCGAGTTCCGTAGCGAAACTGCACGTCGCGGAATTCGACTTCGCCCCGAATGCGATCGGGCCGCACGGGATTCGGCGGATCGCCGATGCTCGGCACGCGATCGAGGATTTCAAAGATACGATGCGTCGAATTGGCGGCTCGCTGTGTCGGTTCGACGATCCGGCTGATCGCTTCGAGCCGCCCGTAAAATCGGTTGATCAACAGCACGCTGGCCGAGAGAACGCCGACGGTCAGGTTGTGTCCGAGCACACGCCACACACCGACAACCCAGATCAGCAACAGACCGATGTCGGAAAGCAATACCAGCAGTGGGCTGAAGGCCGACCACAGCTTGTTGATGTGATTGTTCATCTTGAAGACGTGATCGTTGCGCGTTTTGAAGCGGTCGATCTCACGCTGTTCCTGAGCGAACGCTTTGACCACGCGGATACCGGGGATCGTGTCGGCCAGGACGTTTGTCATTTCGGCCCACGCGCGGCTGCCGGCCATGAAACCGGAGCGGAGCTTGCTGCGAATGCCATGTACCAGCCAACCGATCATCGGCAGCGGCAACAGCGTGACAACTCCGAGCCACAGATCCTGCCATAACACATATCCGCCGATCAGAAACAACATCACGATGTCCGACGCGAAGTCGGTCAGATGCACGGCGATGAAATAGCAGATGCGGTCGGTGTCGGTGTCGATGCGCGAGATCAAGTCGCCCGTCCGCTTGCCACCGAAGAATTCGAGCGACTGCCGTTGCAGATGTGCATACGTTTGATTCCGCAGATCGGCGGCGACTCGTTCGCTGATCCAAGCCAGCAGAAAAGTTCTCGCCCAACCGACCAGCCACGAAAGGACGATCGCTCCGAAGAAGAGCTGCAAATACCACGCAGCCAACGGAATCGCGTCGGTACGAGTCAGCTCGTCCTTCGTGAACGGAACCAACACCGCATCGGTCACTTTTCCGAGCAGCGCATACGGAACCGTCGCAAAGAACGATCCAAACACCGTCAACACAAAGCTGAGCAGCAACATCTTTGCCTGCGGCTTCGTGAATCGCAGCAACCGAGCGAACGACTTTGTCATCGGCGGCAACGGTGCTGAATCAGTCAAGTCGTCCGAGTCCGCGACATCGCCCAGTTCGTCGAGGTCTTCGTCGTCGAGATCGGCCTGTTTGAGTTTTTCGATCAACTGTACCAGCCGATGAATTGCCGCCGATTGCCCGATCGAGTAATGAAAAGTTTCGACTCGCTGACCGGACAATCGCAACTCCAACTGGCCCAGCGGTCCACGTTCAGAAGCGGCAACACCTTCGATGTCATCGACCGAAATACGGGCAGACGAAGCATCCGCCGACATCCAAGACACAGTGCGGTCGGTGACTACCAGCAGAGTCGTTTGAAACTGATGCTGGGCATTGAGGTCCGTTTCAACCCACAGTTTGGCGCGTTCGCCCGCTTCAAAATGATTGACGATCATGCGGCGCAGGGCATCACGCGACAGCGGCGGGGCAACGGGCATCGCAGAATCGAGTTGAGTCATATCCGTCCGTCGTTTCAATCCGCCCAGTTTTCAATCTTCAACCCCGACACCATCTTGAAATGCCGCACGTTCCGCGTGACCAAAGTGGCTTGCTGGGCGAGAGTGATGCTGGCGACCAAGAGGTCCGCACGACCGATCTGGCGAAGACGTTTGTTGGATCGCAATTGGTCGAAGACATCGGCCGCGCTGGAGTTGAAGGGCACGATCAATTGCCGGAACAGGTCCGCTTCGGCGATTTCCAACCAATGTTGTGCCGACAGCAATTCGTTGGCATCGGCCGCTGTGAGAATCGAAGCGAATCTCCCTTTGAGGACTTCGATTCGGGTGACGATGGTAATCGCGAATTCCCCCTCGGCAGCAGCACGGACAGTGACACGCGGATGTCCTTGGTTGAGTAAGGAGTAGATGTCCGTATCGAGGAGTTTCATTTGTCATCCTCAGTCATTGGTCGGCCACGTTCCCGGTAAGCTTGCCGAACGATTTCATCCAAAAACGGATCGTCTTTGTATTTTCCGGCAGTCGCCATCAAGACCTCTTTGTTCGACTTGATCGTCCGCGCCCCCAGCCAATCGTTGAGAGCCGATTTCAAGAATCGCCATTCGGTACCGATCCGGCGGCCGGGGATTGCCCCGATGAGGGCTTGATCGGCCAACACTGCGGGCAACAGTCGCAGGAAGCGGGCGGCTTCGGGCAACGTTAACACGGGATGTTCGGCTTTGGCTCGATGAACGACACCGTTTGATGACGGCTTTCGTTTGCCGTTCGCGGTTGGAGATTTCGTCGCGGTTCGCGACTTCATTCGAGTCGGAGCGGATTTGGTGGCGGGCATGACAGAGTCTCACGTTTCAAGTGACTGCAAGTTGGACAAACGAGAGACATCGTACCGCCTTGACTGGCCGGTCCCAAGTCGAAGCCGATAACTTCTCCGTGGCACTGTGGCTGGCGTGAGAGCAAGGGGAAGCACGCGAGCCGCGTGCGCCACGGGATACAAACACTTAGTGAAGGATGACGATGATTCATGCCGTGATCATGGCGGGAGGGAGCGGGACTCGATTCTGGCCAGCGAGCCGGCGGGCCTTGCCGAAACAGTTCTTGCGATTCGGCGGTGACCGATCGTTACTGCAAGAAACCGCTGATCGCTGCCGATCGTTCATTCCGGCCGAGCGGACGTGGATCGTCACTGGTGACGTTCATGCGGGCGAAACACGACGACAATTGCCTGACCTCGATCCAGCGAAGTTGCTGCTCGAACCGTGCGGACGAAACACGGCTCCGTGCATCGGGCTGGCGGCGATTCAGTTGTTGGCTGTTGATCCCGAGGCGGTGATGCTCGTCCTGCCGGCCGATCATCGGATTCAACCAACGGCAGCGTTTCAACAATCGGCCGAACGGGCGTTTGAACTGATCGCACAACAACCGGAACGACTGATGTTGTTCGGCGTGTCACCGACCGAACCGGCAACCGGCTTCGGCTACATCGAGCGCGGCGCGGCGTTCCCGGAAAACTGTTCAGTTTTTCAAGTCGCGTCGTTTCGCGAGAAGCCGGATGCCGAGACAGCAGCGCGGTACGTAGCATCTGGAGATTTTTTCTGGAACTGCGGCATTTTTGTTTGGCGAGCAGATGCGATTTTACGGCAGATCGAACGACAGGCACCCGACCTGTTTGCTCGACTGACGGCGTTGCGAACAGCGATCGGAACGAATGATTGGTCGGAAAAACTCGCGACCGAGTTTCGTCATATGCCGAATATTTCGATCGACTACGCGGTACTCGAAAAGGCCGCAGCCGATGTCTGCGTCGTGCCAGCAACGTTTGACTGGGACGACGTCGGAAGCTGGCAAGCGCTCGGTCGACAGATCACGCCGGATTCGCGTGGCAACACGATTGACGGACGTTTTTGTGGTGTGAGCACGAACGGCTGCATCATTCGATCTGATCCCAATCACTTGATTGCGACCTTCGGCGTCTCCAATCTCGTGGTCGTACACACTCCGACCGCGACGTTGATCGCCGACCGAAGCGATGAATTGGGCTTAAAACAGTTGATCGCGGAACTGGAACGGCAGGGGCTGTCGGAGTTTCTGTGAGCCGTGGCCACAGGAGAATGAGAAATTAGTGAATGTCCTTATATGCTCCTAATTCAAACGTGCTGCGCAACAAGCAAATACGTTCCGGATAGTAGAGCCAAGCCAACATGTCCAATTTGCACCTGCGGGCGATTGACAGTCGCGATTCAACTGATACTCTCAGCCTGAAATATTCTGCGGCTCAATTCAGCCTAGCGAATTCCCACTCTTCGATTCGGAGATCCCGCCATGAAGATTGCCTCGCCCACTTCCCGCACCGCGCCGGCGATTAACTCCCCACGGCTGGGATTCACACTCATTGAGCTATTGGTGGTGATCGCGATCATTGCGCTGCTGGCGGCGTTACTGTTGCCGGCCGTTCAGCAAGCTCGTGAAGCCGCTCGCAAAACGGAATGCTTGAATAACCTTAAGCAAATGGCCTTGGCCTGCCACAACTACTCCGACACTTACAAATGCTTTCCTTCAGGATTCATTCTGAGTGCTGTTGCGTCTCCGAATTTTACATTTCCCGAGCCGATAACCATTCGGCTCGGCGTGCCGGTCAACGGTGTTTACGATCAAGTCAACATCACCGGATGGACCTATTCGGAGAATTGGAGTTGGATGTCGTTCATTCTGCCGCAGATGGGTTTGCAGACCGTGGCGGTCAACTTCAACAAACCGAAATTTGATTCCATGACACCGAGTACTGCGACTGACAATTACCAAGCCTGTCAAATTCCCATTTCGAGCTACGTCTGTCCGTCGAGCGGGCTTCCGTCGACGCGACCGTTGGGCTTTGGTTACAGCAACTATCGATCGAACATGGGAACCACGCCCACCAATGGCATGATGTACCAGGACAGCGCGGTGTCATTTCGATCCATTCGCGATGGTGAATCACAAACGTTGTTGTTGGGTGAAACGATGTTCGGTTTCTGGGGTGACGGCAATAGTTGTTGTGCCCGATTCGCTGACGACGACAACAACAACATTTCCGATCGCGGGACCGACGGAGCGACTCCGTCGATGAAGCCCTCCAACTTCGATACGTTTTGGTCTGCTTCCGGCCTGCAATTCTTTGGCTTCGGAAGCTGGCATCAAGAGGTTTGCAATTTCGCTTTGGTGGATGGTTCCTGTCGCTCGATCGCCAAGACCGTCGATTTCAAAATCCTCAAAGGCCTAGCCACTCGCGACATGGGCGAACGGATTCCCGAGTATTGAGAGGCTTGCCTCACGCCCTGGCCTTTAGCAGATCGCGAATCTCCGTCAGCAGTTTTTCTTGCGGAGACGGTTCGGGTGGAGCGGCGGGAACGGAAGCCACCTCATCTTTCTTCTTGAGGTGGTTCATTCCTTTGACGATCATGAAGACGCACAACGCGATGATCAAGAAGTCGAAGGTCGCTTGTAAGAACAGCCCAAATTTGATCTCGACTGGCAAAACCGCTTTGTCACCGATCTGCGGAGGAATCAACTTGCCCGAAAGGGACTTGAAGTCCACGCCGCCCGTCAGATAGCCCAAGGGAGGCGTCAAAATGTCGGTGACCAGCGAGCTGACAATTTTTCCAAACGCGCCGCCCATGATGACACCGATTGCCATGTCCACAACGTTGCCGCGTTGAACGAACGCTTTGAATTCTTGAACGAAGCTCATCAATATCTCCTGAAAAATCTCCTGAAAAGTTGGCTGGCCCGTGCTCGGTGTTGAGCAATCGGAAACTAGCTTTTGACGTCACATCAGGTCTAGATGCAATACCGTTCAATCGAGCATGACGATCGCCTTTCGAAAAGTCTTGGTTGGCTGCGGGGAATTGCGGTGTTTGTCCCGTTTTTTCAACCAGTTGCTCATCTTGCGTTTGATGACGCGTGGGTTGATGCGGTTGCGGCGAG
>JANMIF010000202.1:0-2233 GCA_031375695.1 Planctomyces sp. | reverse complement strand
GAGGCAGTTGCGGTCGGCGTTCCCGGAGATTCCGCTCGTGGCCGCGCTGGAGACAGCGTTTCACGAAACGATCCCGCCGGAGAATCGGCTCTACGCGATCCCTTACGAGTGGTCCGAAGAGTACGAAATCAAACGCTGGGGATTTCACGGGGCGAGCCATCGGTATCTCAATACGCGAGTGGCGCAACTCGTAGGCGAGTCGCTCCGCGACTCGCATTCCGATCGCGCGACAGACGCCGATCGTGCAACAAATGTCAGTCGCGGAGCGACTGACCTACGGGTCATCACTTGCCACCTCGGCGGCAGCAATTCGTTGTGTGCGGCTCGTGGTGGGAAGAGTCTCGCGAACAGTCTTGGCATGAGTCCTCAGACTGGCCTGCCGCACAACAATCGAGTCGGCGACTTCGACCCGTTTGCGTTGCCGATCATCTTGCGCAAGAGCGGCAAGACGTTGGCGCAGGTGCTCGAAGAGTTGTCGAGCAAAGGCGGGCTGCTCGGAGTCAGCGGACTCAGCGGTGACGCGCGAGATTTGGAAGAGGCGGCGGCGAAAGGCCACGCGCGAGCCAAGCTGGCACTCGATGTCTTTATCGCATCGATCCGGCATTACCTCGGAGGATATCTGACGATCCTGGGCGGAGCGGACGCGATCGTCTTCAGCGGCGGAATCGGCGAGAACAGTTCGCTGATCCGATCCGGCGTGTGTCGCAACATGAACTGGGCCGGCATCGAACTGGACGAAGCCAAGAACACGAGCGTCCCGCGCGGCTCGGAAGTGAAGATTTCGACAGACAGCAGCAAGACACAAATTTGGGTTCTGCCGACGAACGAGGAAATCGTCGTGGCTCGGCAGAGCGTGGAAGCGGTTGGAAAGGGTTGATGGTGGGTGGTCGATGGTTGATGGCAACCGAAGATGCAGGCCATAAACCTTCAACCATCGACACGGAGTTCAGCATGTTCGGTTTCGAGAAACTCGACGTCTCGCAATATGCGGTTGAGTATCTCGGACGACATTTACAAGGTGACTCGATCATTTCCTAACGACGAACGATTTGGGTTGACCAATCAATTACGACGAGCGGCAGTGTCAGTCGCAGCGAATATCGCAGAGGGCAGCGGACGAGGTTCCAACAAAGATTTTCAGAGGTTTCTCGAAATTGCATTTGGCTCACTGATTGAAACCGTTTCGCATTTGAAGATTGCGCAACGTCAATCATTTGTGAAAGCAGAAGACTATCAGCGTTTGTACGACCAAGCCGAACGGCTCGGCCGAATGCTCAGCGGATTACGAAAGAGTCTGGAAGCCCAATGCTTCCAGGCCATCAACCATAAACCCTCAACCATAAACCCTCAACCATAGACCAATCCCATGTTCATCGGACGCATCACAGGCAGCTTGGTTTCGTCGCAGAAGGTCGAGTCGATGGTCGGCCAGAAGCTGCTGATCGTCGAACCGTTGCGGGTCGATGAAAAGGATCAGAGCAGCCTCAAGCCGACCGGGCGGACGTTTATCACGGTCGATCCGCTCGGCTGCGGCGAGGGGCAAGTCGTGTTGTGCGTGCAAGGTTCGAGTGCTCGGTTCACGCCGGAAACCAAAACGTTGCCGATCGACTGCACGGTCATCGGCCTCGTCGACACGGTCCAGGTTCACGGCAAAACGGTGTTCAAGGCGGAGTGAGTTCGTAGTTCCGCCTTCAGGCGGGTATTCGGAGTCGATCAATCGCACCGCCTAAAGGCGGAACTACGAACTTCAAGATCACAATTATGCCCCAGCAAAGAGAAATGACGCCTGAGCAATACGCCGCGATGGAGCCCGATAAGGTGCTCTTCACGATGCGGATCATTGCAGGTGCGCTGATTGCTGGCGTGGTGACGTTCGGTTGTGTTGCGAGTTTCATCGTCTTTGGGCAGGCTCCGGTGATTCTAAAGAACGGGCAACCTCAGCTCGCTCCACAGAATCCGCCGAACATCCTTATGTACATGGCAATGGCGTTCGCGGTGGTTGCAGCGGTGATGAGCTTTGTCGTGCCCAACCTAATCTCGGTGGCGGGAGTGAAGGGTGTGGCGAAGATGGCTCAGGATGGGACAGCGACCCGGCCGAAGGAACTGTTTGGGCGGCTGCTCGCGGTGGCTCAGACCAAGATGATCGTCGCCTTGGCTCTGGTCGAAGGGGCGGCGTTCTTCAATTTGATCGCGTTCATCCTCACGAAGTCGATGGTTCCGCCAGCCGTCGTCG
>JANMIF010000163.1:0-1656 GCA_031375695.1 Planctomyces sp. | reverse complement strand
CTGCCTCGCGCCGCCGCGGAGTCCGTGGAGGGAAGGGGTCCGGCCGAGGGGAACGAAGAGCGTCTGCGGACTGACCGGCCTCAGCGCCGGAAACATCAGGCGTGTGGATTGCTCGGAGTACGTTTAGCGGCTGAGAAGGATCGCCAACTGCGATTCACCAATTTGATGCACCATCTCACGCTGGAATTGCTGACGAGCAGCTACTTCGACTTGAAGAAGTCGGCGGCTCCCGGCATCGACGGCGTGACGTGGCGAGCTTACGCCCTCGACTTCGAGACGCGGTTGCAGTCACTGCATGACCGCCTCCACAACGGCGAGTATCGAGCTCAACCCTCGAAGCGTCAGTGGATCCCGAAGGCCGACGGGCGGCAACGGCCATTGGGTATCGCCGCGCTGGAGGACAAAATCGTCCAAGCGGCGATGGTCACACTGCTCAACCAAATCTATGAGGTTGAGTTCCAAGGCTTCAGCTATGGGTTCCGACCCGGCAAGAGCCAACACAATGCTCTGGATGCGTTGTCGGTGGGACTGCTCAAACGCAAGGTGAATTGGGTGCTGGATGCGGACATTCAAGGTTTCTTCGACAACATCTCTCACGAGAAGTTGCTGAAGTTGCTGGAACATCGCATCGGCGATCGCCGAGTGCTGGCCTTGCTGCGCAAGTGGCTGACGGCTGGCGTCTCGGAGGACGGAGAATGGTCGCCCTCGCAAGTGGGCACGCCTCAAGGCGCGGTGATCTCACCGCTCCTGGCGAATGTGTTCTTACATTACGTTCTGGACAAATGGGTCGAGTCGTGGCGCAAACAGTGTCGCGGCGACGTGATCATCGTGCGGTACGCGGACGACTTCGTGATGGGGTTTCAACACCAGGATGAGGCCGAGCGCTGCCTGCGGGAACTCCGCGAGCGACTGGCCGAGTTCGAGTTGACACTGCATCCGGAGAAGACGCGGCTGATCGAGTTCGGTCGCTTTGCCGAGTCCAATCGCCGTCAGCGCGGCGACGACAAGCCGGAGAACTTCGTCTTTCTGGGATTCACGCACCTCTGCGGGAAAACCCGAAAAGGCTGGTTTGCGGTGAGCCGTCAACCGCTGACCAAGCGACTGCGCGCCAAGCTGCAAGAGATCAAAACGGAACTCCGCAAACGCCGGCACCACACGGTCCACGCGACCGGTGCTTGGCTGCGGAGTGCCGTTCGTGGCTGGCTCAACTATTTCGCGGTTCCGGGAACATCCCAAGTGCTGAATCGATTCGTGACCGAGGTGGACCACCTCTGGGCCAAAAGTCTCCGCCGCCGCAGTCAACGTGGCAGTCGAGCCTGGCCCTGGACCCGCCTGACCCGCGTCGTCAAACACTGGATTCCCCGCGCCCGCATCGTCCACCCGTATCCCGATCAGCGACTCCGCGTCACCTAACCCGAGGCAAGAGCCGTATGCGGTAGTTCTGCAAGTACGGATCCGTGCGGGGGGTGGCTCGAAAGAGCCATCCCTACCGCGACACTCATTGTCTTGTTGTTCGTTGTCTTCCCGGCCATTGTGAAATCGAGGTGCTTTCCTTCCACGAACTGCGCACAGACAGACAATTCGTAACCGACATCCACGCCGAGGAAGATCACTACGCAGATCCAACGTAAACGCATTCGCTGACTCCAAGATAGA
>JANMIF010000160.1:0-5057 GCA_031375695.1 Planctomyces sp. | reverse complement strand
CGTTGCGAATCAGCGTTGTTCCGCGAGCGCTCTGCATATTCGAGTCCTTTTCTGATTCTTGTTCCCTAAGCACACCAAACGCGTAATGACCAGGAAGATCTTTCCATTCATTTCTTCTTGTCAATGTGTTTTCGCAAACGCTGTTTTTTCATTTGTTCGGCCAGGAACAGTATGTTCGCACCCGCCATCTTTCCTCCGCTGTGGTCGATATTCGGAATGATAACGCATTGGACACGCCCCGTTCGATCGTTGGCTTTGCCAATTCGTTCATGGCTTTTGTCCAGGCTTTCGCGCGTGAGCTATATACGTGTCGCTACCTTGGCTGTCATTGTGGTGGATCTTTTCCAAATCGAGAGTCCGGAAGTCGCCAACAGCGGGAGCTCAGCGGCAACCTTGAAACTCTCGGGATCGGGCCGGACATCGGCGGGTTGATCTTCCATGGCACCTGGCCATCGTCGTTGGGATCGTCTTGGGGTTCTGTCTCGCGGCCAAACGTCGTCCATCGTGGGAAACAGTGGCCACGCCGCTGCGCTGATGATGGCCGACCGGACTCGCGGTGGATGACGGACTACATAATGAGAAACGAATTGAGCCCCAGAAGAGTGCCCAAACATGTAGAAGCGATCGTCGAAGTCAGATTTTGCCTTTTCCAAGTCGCGAATTGATCCAACCCATGAAGTACTCCTTCCATTCAAGTCGATGTTTATCACGACGCTCAATAAGACCGGTCTCCAACCAGCTATTTGACTTTGTGCATAAGGTAGGCGAAGACCGTGTCTCGGTCGATGAGACGGCGGCCTGACGGCCATCCTCACGCCGCTCGTATTGTGGAAGTCTTGATTACTGTGGCAATCACCTTGGCCTCGATCAAATCCAGCACGCAGCAGCCAACGTCTCCGACAATGCCCAGCAGTCACGTTCCAGACGCGAATTACACGTGTAGCACGACCGTTGCGATGACGATCAAGTGGAGCGATCCTTGCTGCCAGAAGACCGATCTGCGGAGTTGCCCGTTTTCCAAAGCACGCAGAACCGCGAAGAAATCTAACGCCGTGGGAAGAGTCGCGAGATGCAGCACATCCGATACTTCGCCCAAAGTAAGCGACTTCAATTGCAATTGCTGAGCGGATTCCAACCGCGAATACTGACACGAGCAATACTCGCAACGAACCTGCTAGCCCACCTGAGCGTCAGCCTCATCGTGATCCTGGCCCTCATGTTGTCGCTCGTGATCGCGGCCGCACGTCGCCACGGCACAAACTTGCAGCAGACCCTTGTGCCACTGGCATTCTCAGCAGTGACACGTTTGACTCCGCAGTTCCAAGCACTCCTGCCCGATCGGAAAAACGCAGCGAGCAAAGCAAATTGGCGACATCAAGTTCATCCCTTGAGCCACCAGCGCGACCAGAACTGTGAGACAACGCACCATGATTCTTCCGAGACTTCGTTCGATCAGTTAACTCAACAGATTCAAAATCTCAGACCGAACGAACCTTACTGACTGTCTCAAATTGGCTGATGGAGCATCTTGGCAACACCAAAGTCATGTCGAAGTATCGTGTCTTAACAAACTTCGCTTCATTGATGTCACGTCGGGCTTCTTTCGGATTTCGACATTCGGAATTCGGATTTGCGGCTTCGGCGCTCTAAGGTTTGGGAGCCACCACTGCCGGTGCCGGTGGCACGTCAGCGGGATTGCTGGGCGCGATGGGCCAATGGTCTTCGATGGCGAGGCCCGAGATTTTGGCGGCGGCTTTCCAGGCGTCGCCTAGCGCGCGGATGTATTCGAGGTTGGCTTGAGCGACGGCTCGTTGAGCTTCCAGCACGCGCAGGTATTCGAACTGGCCTCCTTGATATGCCAGTCTGGAAAGTTTGTAGGTTTCCTTGGCACGGGGCAGAATCGCGGTGCGGTAGCGTTCGGCGCGCCGGCGGGCCGAGGCATAATCACGCATCGACTGGCTGACGCGGTCGGTGAGGTCGTTCTCAATGCGACCAATCTCTTGCATTGCCTGGCACAAGTCCGCTTCTGCCGAGTGGATATTTCCTTGGTTACGATTCCATAACGGAAGACTCGCGCTGACGCCGATGCGGAAATCGTCGGACTTGTTCTGATTCTGTCGCACATAGCCGGTGTCGATGCCGAGATTCGGAATCAGCTCGACACGCGCTCGTTTGACCAAACACTGAGCTTTTTGCACGCCCCACTGCGCGATCTGCAATTCCGGATGGACAGCCAGAACGTATGTCTGCGTACGGTCCAAATCGTAATCCGGCAACGGCCCGGCAAGATCGCCAGCGACTCGACTGATCGCCATGCGATTCACGCCGATCTCCGCAGCCAATCGCTTGTAAGCCGAGGGAAGTTCTCGTTCGGATGATTCCAGTTCCGCTCGCAGGCGTTCGGCCTCGACTTCCAGTTGGACCAAGTCCAGCCGCGCGACTTGTTTGGCTTCGATCAACTGATTCGTCTGTTCGACCGACTTGTCGGCCAGCGCGACCAACTGATTGAGGATGTCGACACGGCGTTGCAACGCGAGCGCGTCGTAATACGCAACGCGAATGTCCGCCAGCAGAGAATAGCGTTCGGCCATCACGGCCCATGACGCTTGATCGACTTCATGCATCGCCGCCGCCTGGCTGATTCGCAACTTCCGCGCGGTGACGATTTGTTGATTGATGTTCGGCAGCGAGTTCACGCCCGACGGACCGGTCTTATCGAACAACTCATCCCACATCAGACTGACCGTCGGATTGGGGTACAGTCCCGCTTGAATCGCCTTGCCGCGAGCGGACTCAACCGCAAACGATATTTTCGACAAACGCGGATTCTGTTGCAGGCCGAGCGCAACCATTGACTCCAGTGACACCGTGTTCTCGTAGTCGTCCGCATCCGCGCGAGTGTTTGCGTCTGAAGCGTCGCGCGGTTCGGCCGGAACGATCGACTCGTCCTCGTAGGATGCGACCCTGTTGTGTGGCTGAGCAGAGTTCGCTCGGCCCAACGTTCGGTTCTCGGCGAGATCTGCCGAGGAACGCGGTTGTGGTTCCGAAAAAATGGGCCGCCGTTTCGACTCAGCAGTTGGGCTTGCGGCCTTTGGCTTGGAACTCACCCCGCGCCACAGCTTGGGCCACTCGGCGTGGGTCGCGTCGGAACCGGCAAGAATAGCCAGTCCGGCTATCAAGCCGCCGAATGCGATCCGCCGCGCGCGAGAATTCCGTTTCATGATCGCCCGTTCGTAAGTCGCCGAACCGCTCGGCGTATCGACTTACTTCGGTTCGCAGTCTAGGGAAACTTGCAACCCAGTCTTGCAAGCTTCACTGCCCACCACAGACTCTCCAGATTCACATTCTCCAAAGTAGCCGCACCTCGCCAAAGTGCGGGCGGTTCGTAAATAACACCCTGGTAACGCTCCGCCCCACGTTCTGGCGAACTCGTCTACGGTAAGAAAAGTCCTGTGTTTTGCCTTATTCCTCGATAGCCGGCGGCTCTTTCCCTTCCTTTGCGCGGTACAAGGCCGCGAATTTGTCCTGCAACTTTGGATCGCACTTGAAGCATTGCGACTTGGCTCGGTCATGCTCGTCGCACCAATCGCCCTTGGCTTTTAATTCGGCGGCGACTTTGGACGAGCACATGCTGCATTCACCTTCTGGCACGCCGTGTTCGCCGCACCACCAGCCGGAGTGATCGTGTTCTTTCTTGGCGTGATCGTGGCCGTCCCCTTCGTGGTGTTCGCCGTCTTTGTGGGCGTGGTCATCGTGCTTGTCGGATTGAGTGACCGATTTCGGCGCGGGGGCCGATTCGCCGCAGCCGTTGGCCGCGAACATCAATGTTGCGAGCAAGCCGCAAGCCGTCCAAAGTTTTCGTGTCGTCATCTCAGATTCTCCTTCGTGAAACGGGGGGATTGGCGAGCCGATGAGCACAATGCCATGGGACTGCCGTTAGGAAACAACTCTGATCCAGGTGAGCCGGATGGCGTTAGCCGCCGGACTGCGATCGTGTTCGCAAATCGTCCGGGGCTGACATCCTCAGGCTCGACAATAAATGATTCAAACATGCGTCAGTTCCTTTTCGACGGAAGGCTCACTGGCACTGACTCCGACTAGCGGCGAATCACCTTCCTCTTGTTCAACCAACAGGCCCAACAATGGGGCCGTCGCCGACTCGGACATGTGGCAGTATCGAATCAGGAACCATTGGATCGCGTGAGCGATCGCATCAAAGAACAGGTAGAGCACGCGGAGCACCAGCAGCGACATGGCCATCGCGCCGATAACTCCACCGATGACGACTGTTGCCAGCGGCCGTTGCACTTCGGCTCCCTGGCCGGTGGAGAGCGCCATCGGCAGAAAACCAAAGCTGGCGACAAGCGTGGTCATCAATACTGGCCGCAGGCGTGTGATCGCCGCTTGACGCACGGCATCGTGAATCTTCATTCCCGTGCGGCGAAGTTGCCGCACATAACTGATGAGGATCATGTCATCCAGCACGGCGACGCCGGACAGCGCGATGAAACCGATTGCAGCCGAGATCGAGAACGGCATGTCGCGCAGCCACAGCGCGATGATGCCGCCCACCCAGCCGAACGGAACGCCGGTGAAGACTCGCAGAGAGTCGATGACGTTGTGATACGTGAAGAACAACAGTGTGAAGATCATGGCAATCGCGACCGGAATCACGATCAGCAGCCGATTGCGGGCACGTTCGTAGTTCTCGAACTGACCGCCCCATTCGAGGAAGTAGCGGCCCGGCGGCAGTTTGACTTTCTCGTTGACCTTCTGCTGAGCCTCGGCCACGAATGTCCCCATGTCTCGGCCGCGAATGTTGGTCGTGATCGTGATGCGTCGCTGCCCCGATTCGCGAGTGATCGTCGAGGGGCCTTCGACCATGCGGATGTCTGTCAGTCGCGAAAGCGGAATGCGTTCGACGTTCGGTGTCGCCACTTGATTCGTGCCGAGCGCCTCTGGGCTGCTTCGCAAACGATCCGGCAACCGAGCCACCAGCGGGAATCTCAGTTGTCCCTCAACCACTTGTCCGACCTCCAGGCTGCCGACTGATTGAA
>JANMIF010000260.1:0-11548 GCA_031375695.1 Planctomyces sp. | reverse complement strand
CGTGATCGCCGAGGCCCTGCAAGCCACCTCCGTCAGAGAGCAACCCTTGCAGCACACCCATCAACTGACCGCTGTCGCCACCGACCTTCCCCGTAACCGCACCGACGTACTGACTTGAACAAACTCATGATGCCAGGCCTTTTCAAAGAGAGTACGAAACCACGTTGTCAGTAGCCCGTTGCCGCGTCGGCGACGGCGGGCAGTGTCAACATCCGCAGTAACAGAATCAATTCCTACGGCGCGGCGTTGGCCGCAAATCCAAAATACGAAAACCGAAAGGAAGAACGAACAAGCGGACGAGCGTCACGCTGTCGCTTTCAGTTTCAAATTTGGTTCACTCGAATATCCTTCGGAATTCGGATTTGTTGCGGCTGTTATTTCTTCGCCTTGCGTTCTTCCAAGCGTTTGCGATAGTCGGCCAACACACCTTCGGGATCATCGTTGAAGGCGTCTCGACAACCGGTGCAGCAGACCCAATAGGTTTCGGCCTTGTAGTTGACTTTGATCGTCCCCGCACCACCGGTGACGACGCATTCCGGGCCAGTCTGATCCGAATCGGCCAACCGGGTTCCCTCGCGGGTGTAGCCGACCTCTGCCACGCGCGAATAGAAATTTTGTCCGCCAACTTTGCGTTCAAACAGGATCAGCGTTCGCTTCTCGTTCAGCCGAGTGACTGTGATGCGGCGACTGTCCGGGTCGTCGTCACCCAATGAATCGAACACAAGTTTCTTCTCGGACAAAGTACCACGATACTGTCGTTCCATAGGTTCGGATTTCCCTTCGACGGGCTCTGTGGTTTTTAGCTGATAGGACTTGGTTTTGGGGTCGAATGTCAGCAGCGCTGTCGTCAGCAGTTTTCCCTTTTCGACGCGATACTCGAGTGCGGTCAATTCCCCATCAAATTTCCAGAGCCATTCTCCCTTTTCAAGCCACGCTCCAACATTTGATCCGCGCTTCGGCTGCCCCGCGCCGTTCCAGCCTCCGACCAAGTCCTGAAATTGCGACAAAGCCGATTTCGCAGCCGTTCGGTCATTCTTGTCCTTTGGCCTTGTGGCGTTTTCACCGGCCGCGACCGAATGCTTCGGAGTCACGTCCTTCGAGTTAAACATCGCC
The DNA here is from genome assembly GCA_031375695.1 of Planctomyces sp. Classification (GTDB taxonomy): domain Bacteria; phylum Planctomycetota; class Planctomycetia; order Planctomycetales; family Planctomycetaceae; genus SXKJ01. Next base: position 10,435 of record JANMIF010000260.1, on the reverse strand, counting down.
ACCAAGGTCAGCAAGATCAACACGCCCAGTACGCCGTGAGTCTGCCGCAAACCGCACATCATCCACCTCGATGTTTTCTAGAAAATCTTTGCCAACGTGTCTCGCGTCGGGACGAACCGCAGCGTAAACAATTGACGAAACGGTTAATACGTTGCGTCATCGTTCGTCAAATTGGTTGTCAGACTTGTCGAATATCTCAACATCCCGTTACCAGCAGGTCAATTTGCTGGATACTTACAACATCAGTAGTTTCAATTGCATGTAGTGCTGTGGCCAGCCGCAGCGATCCCGGGCCAAGGTGGAGAATTTGCCATGATAACAAGCACTGCTCTGTATCCCGATGCCCAGTTTCCGTCACCTCCCGCGTTACTCTTCAGCGATCTGCCGGAGGTTCTAGACGTTTCCGATCCCGGCCGGAGTGGCGACTTGGTTCCGTCCAAAGGTTTGGAATGGAGCTTCATCATCCTGGGAATTGGAATTGTGGGGCTCCTCTTCTTGCTGTTCAAAGTCATGGGGACCTCCAGCGACGTGACCCCCACTTACGATCGAGAAAGCCAGATCGCTCCGCGGGAAATGCGCCGTCGCGCAGCTCCCGAGCAACCGGACATCGGCACGCCATCCAACGAAAACCGCTAGTCCGTGGTTTTGGATTCCGTCCCGAACCTCGCCGCCGATACTGTCAATCGCTGCAACATCAACGTCTGGCCAGACTCTGAATCAACCACGCTGAGTTCGATCTGAGCGACGCCAAACGGCAACTCATCGCACAGCCAAATGTCGCAGCGATATCGCAATGGATGCGAAGCATGAGCCGGCTGAAACAATGTTTGTGCCGCCGCACGCTGACACCGAAATGCTTTCTCCGGCCTTAACGGCGTCAACAAATAACGAATCTGTCCCGGTCGATACTCCACCGCTTGAGGAAGTCCCGTAATCAGCCGTTGCGCGGCGAGAATGTCATTTCGAGAAAGCCGATGACCTTCGGCATCGCGTAAGAATTCCGAGGACTTTCGCCCGGCCTCGAACCCATCCCGATCGACGTGCAGCACTACGTCGGATTCCGTTGGCTGTGAGTCACGATCTCGCCATAAAAATCGGACACGCTGAACGCCTCCCGCCTGGTCCTGCGGTGAGACCAAGCCGCGCACGGTCGAGATCGTGAGTTCCGATTCTCCAACGCTGGTATCTCTCGGATCGCTTCCGAGCAATCGTGATCCGGTGCTGACGAAGGTCAAGCTCTGATCACCGTCGATCTGCGGATCGCCCAACCGCGAAAACCAGGTCCATAATTTGTGATCAAACGCAAACGGCGGCGGCGGAATGTCGTATTCGATCCAGCCGCGGCTCTCCATCCAGGTGAACAGCCACGGATGCTGCCACGGATTGCTCCCCGGCAGCGCGGCGGAAATCACCGAGGCGAACAAAAGGCCGCTCGACGTGATTTGAAACCAGCGACGCGAACCCCACTCGTCGCATACCGGGATTAGCGCCAGCAGCCACAGCGGCGTCAGCCACAGCATCCAGCGCAAGGCGACGCTGTTGCCACCGTAGTTGTAGTTCTGCGTGCGAGTCAAATAGAAGCCGAACACAATCGCCGTCAGCGACACGCCGATCACGAGCAACATCCGCTGTGGCTTCTGATCGTCCGGCCAGAGACGCCACCGAAGCCAACCGACGAGCGTGATCAGCCACAACGGCGTTAGCGACAACAGTCCGTGATGTCCGATCGTGCAATGAACCAAGTACATCAGCGGCGAATCCAAATTGCGATCGAGTCCCTGTGGGTTCGACCAATAGCTAGGAATGCCCAAGTGTTCGTAAACGTATTTGTCGCTGCCGTAGCTCGAATAAAACGGCATCAACCCACCAGTGACGAACCAATTCGTCGCCACAAACGCTACCACCGGAATCGCAGCTGCGGGCACAAAGATAAGATACGTTTTCCGACGATCGCCTTTACCGAGCAACCATCCGCCGATGATCGGAATCAACAATGCGGCCGGAAGCTCGCAGCAAAACGCCGCCGCGCTCCCGAATCCGGCCACAGCGTAAAACCGCTTACGCCGGTCGTCGCAGTTCACGATCTTCAACACCGAGAACATCGCCAGTAGCGTCGCCACCGCGCCGGGAAAATGATTGTTCAACGACGACACGAATGGGTTCAGCAACGTCCCCCAACAGGACGCGATCAGCACGAAGAACTTTGTGAATTCCGTCCGAGCATGTTGCTCAACCAGCAGCGCCACGACGATCAACATCACGACCCGCGGCAGCCAGTTCACGATCAGCAAAATTAGCCGGCAGACTTCGGTCGTGTGATCGTCGAGGTTCCAGCCGGTGACCTGCTTCATGCCCCAGTAAACACCGGCTACGACCACGCTCTGCAACGGCGGCTTCGATGAATAAAAGTGTCCTTCGTGCCGGACTTTGTCGATCGTCCCCCAGCCGGGCCGCGAATCAATCTCGTCGATTTGAAACGTCCCACGCTCGACCAGCGACCAAACAGTCTCCCAGCGGGATCGATCATTCGCGCTTTGCAGCGGCTGAGCCGTCAAGATCTGCGCGAACGACATCGCTGAGGCGACGACGATCAGCAAGTAGCGAGTCTGCGACACAATCAGTTCCACAACGCCAACACCGCGTCCACATCACCGAAGTCGGCAAACAAATGATCGGGATTTGTCGCCGCCAGTTCTTCGCGCGGCGACGCACCGGTTGCGACCGCGACTGCTCGCGCATTGATCGCTCTCGCACAGCGCACATCGGCGGGAGTGTCACCGAGCACCCACAGCCGATTCGGATCGATCATGTCGGGCGCGTGATGTCGGCTCGCGGCGGCCAACGCTTCGCGCGCAACGTCGTCACGATGCGGATGCCGATCTCCGAATCCACCAAACGCGAACGGAGCCAATAAGTCGTAATGCCGCAGCTTCAGCCAGGCGGCCTGCTCATAATTGCCCGTCAGCAATCCGAGCCGCACATCTGCACGAGCGCTCAGCCGCCGCAATAAATCGCGTACGCCGGGATACACTTTGCCCGGTCGAGCCGTTAACTCGCTGGGTAAGACTTGCAGATACGCTTCCAGCAGCTGAGTGTAAGCCGCTTCGGTCTCATCGATCCCGTGATACCGCAGCAGATCGCGAGCAATCCCGCGATCCGTGCGGCCAGCAGTCGGAATCCCGTCAGTCGGCGCGGAGACTCCAAACGCGACGTCCAACGCCCGCTCAATCGCCCCCTGCCCTGCCCCGCCCGTGTGAAGTAGCGTGCCATCAATGTCGAACAAAACAATGTGCATGCCCGAAACGTAGTTGGCTGGTCGCACCAGCGGAAGGCTGACCTGTGGCGCCGAGGTTGTCCCTGTGGCGCACGGATGTGCCACAATGCGGCGTCGCCACGCTATTGCATCACCGAGCACCAATACGGTCGGCCATCGCGGATCATGTAGCCGAAACCAACTTCGGTCCCGCTGAGCATGTTGGTGTGGTGACCGGGGGACCAAATCCAACCATTAATCGCCTCTTCGGGAGTGCGAACACCCCAGAAAATGTTCTCGCGATATGGCAGCCCGCTGTGGGTGAACGCTCCAGTCTCGGCCATCCAGACGGCGTGCCGTTGAGCGGCCAAGCACATTTCTGGGTTCAACTTTGACGGCAATACCCCGTTTCTCGCTCGTTCTTGATTCTGCAATTCAAGCAGTTTTATGATCGTTGGATGCTTGACCAACCAATCCAAATTCTTGGCTTTTTTCTCGGTCGCTTTCTCGACCTTCTCAGCAGGCTTTTCAACCGTCGCAGTGGTCTTCTCGGCCTTTTCAACTTTCTCAGTTACCTCGGCACTTTGTAGTACAGGGATCAGAGCCAATACGTTGGCGAGGGTGATCGAGGCGAACAGTGACTTCCGTTTCAAATTCATTCTGACAGACTCCTTCTCACAAACTCTCAAAACTTAGCAGACTATTAACGGTGACCCACTTCTGCGATGTGGCGAATGGTGGTGGACCGGGATTCGATCCGCAACCCAATGACGGATTTCCAACTTGTTATGTCGCTCAATGCTCCGCAATGGAGATTTTCATTTAACTGAAATTTCCATTTGACAGTGCAACTGCAGCGCACCGAGATGTTGGTCAGTCTCCATTGATCGCAAACGCGAGTCGCGGGAGCGACTCGCCTACATAGAATCGGAAAGGACGAACTTCATGACCTCGGCGTTTCGACTTTCGGTCGTGATCCCAACGCTGAACGAAGCGGCGTTGATCGAACGCGCCGTCGAACGAGCGTTCGCGTTGCAGCCGATCGACGTGGTTGTGGCCGACGGTCAAAGCGCGGATCAAACGGCTTCGCTTGCGGCCGCAGCCGGCGCGACAGTCTTGGCATGTCGTCCGGGCCGAGGAAATCAAATGAATGCCGGTGCGGCTGCCACGACTGGAGACATCCTGCTGTTTCTGCACGCCGACGGTTGGCTCGAACCGCAGGGGGTCGAGCAAATGCAGTCCGCCTTGGCCGATCCCAAAATCGTTGGTGGAGCGTTTCGTCAGCGGATCGACCACGACGGGCGAGTGTTTCGCTGTCTGGAATGGGGCAACGCGGCCAGGGTTAGCTGGCGGCGAATGGCTTATGGCGATCAGGGCATTTTCATTCGCCGCTCCGTCTTCGAAGAAATCGGTCATTTCCCTGAGGTTCAGTTGATGGAAGACGTCTTGCTCATGTCCGAACTTCGCCGCCGCAGCCTGCCGATCCGATTGCTCGCCGGCCCGCTGCATGTGGATCCACGAAGCTGGCTGAAACAGGGAGTCATCCGGCAGACTCTTCACAATTGGACGCTGCTCGCCGGACTGCGGCTGGGGATTTCACCGAATCGGCTGGCGGAGTTGTATCGGCCTCACCGTCGGCACAAACACCTATGAAAGTTGTCGCGTCGGTGGGAGTCGGGGCGGGGCGATCCTACAATCCGCAGCCCGCTGACGGGACACGCGAATTGGCCCCGGGAGGTATGGCTTTGGACAACATTGTGCCTCTGGAGTTGATGGCCTGTGGGGAGGTTGGGATCGTCGCTCAGATTGATGGTCCGGCGGAGATCGTGCATCGGTTGGCTGAAATGGGGTTGCGCGAACGAGCGTCTGTGCGAATGGTCCAACCGGGTCGGCCGTGCATCATCGCCGTGGACGAACACCGATTCAGCCTGCGAGCCGATGAGGAAGTGGAGATTTTGGTCGCGTTGAATGCGAGTCGCGAAAACGACTCGCCTATGTAGCTCGGTCGCTCCGAGAACGAGATTTGGATTCGATATGCCGCAAACTCTGGATCAACTTCCCGAAGGCTCGACCGCCTGTATTTTCGATGTCAATGGCGATGATGCCATCGCCGTGCGATTGCTGGAGATGGGGCTAACGGACGGCGAGCCAGTCCGTGCGCTAGGAGCCGCACCGCTCGGCGATCCGCTGGAATTCGAAGTGCGTGGATATCGACTGTCGCTTCGAATTGCGGAAGCTCGCAGAGTTGTCATCTCCGATATTTCCGCCGCCGCAAATTAGTTTGCTGGCCAGCCGGGTCCGGATGATTCGTCACGTCAGCCGTCGCTTCAGTTCTTCGCGCAGGCGTTTGAGAACTCGGCTTTTGGTTTTGATGGCGGCGTTCAGGCTCAAGCCCAGTTCCTAAGCCTCATCTCTTGGTCGCTGGCCTTCCAGAGTTTGGCGTCGGAACGCGGTCCACGTCTCCGGTGCAGAGACACATTCGACCACCTGCATCATGCGACACGCCACATGTTCGTCGTGCTCGCGGTCAAGCATTGGTGACAGCACGCTTTTCAGATCGGTCAGATCGTCGCGAGGATTTTGACACGGACACGCCGCTCGTTCTCGAAAGTACGCTTTGATGTGATTGGCCAGGATCGACCGCAGACAGCCTCGAATCGCGCCAGGATGTTGGTGCTCAAACTCGTTGACTCGCCTCACGACGAATTGCAGCACTTCTTGCGTCAGATCGTCGCGGTCCGATTCGGCAACTCCCCACAGCCTAGCCATCTAGACAAAAGCGGCTAGCAATTTAAGAACACGACGAAATGAGACAGTGACACACTCGACACGAGCATGGCGGTTGATTTACGGTTTGTGGACGACACAGTGTTGCCACACTGGGCTGCGAGGTTGTCATGCTGCGATTGCTGGGTTCGCGACAAACGCTGTGCGACGGGTTGAGCCGTCGGGATTTGCTGCATGTCGGTGGATTGGGCTTGTACGGGCTGACGCTTGGTCAGGCCGAGAGCTTGCGAGCCGCGTCTGAATCAAACGCGATTGAGGAACAACGCGGGTTCGGCAAGGCGAAGCGTTGTATCATGCTCTTTTTGTTTGGGGCTTCTTCGCAGCATGAAACCTTCGATCCAAAACCGGACGCGCCGGCGGAGATTCAGGGCGAACTGAAAGCGATCTCGTCGTCGTTGGCTGGCGTGCCGATTTGCGAAGGATTGCCGTTGACCTCGAAAGTGGCGGATCGGCTGACGATTGTGCGGTCGATGACGCATCCGTTTCCGCTGCATTGCGTGGCGTATGCGTTGAACGGATCGCCAACGTATTCGGTCGATCTGGAAGCCAAGCCGCGCGATCCAGCTCATTGGCCGTACTTCGGGTCGATTGCCGAGCATCAATGGTCGCGACGCGAACCGGCTCGGCCGCTCGATGCCACGCCGAGACACATCGGGTTGCCGTGGCAGTTCAATTCGCAGGTCGATGACTTGGGTTTGCTGGCCGGACCATACGGTGCGTTTCTCGGTCAGCAGTTTGATCCAGTGTGGGCTAAGTTCGAGGGGAAGTCGCTGCGAGTCGCTCCCAAGTGCCGGCACGAGCAGGCCAAGGAATACACCGATCCGTATGCGGCGATTGATCCCGATTGCCGGTTCGTGTTCGACGGGGCCGGGCGGTTCGCCGAGAATGTAACGTTGGACCGCTTCAACTTGCGGCGCGAGCTGCTGTCACAATTCGACTCCGCACGGCTGGCGGCCGATCAACCGGCCGAGCGGTCGTACAACGGAAATCAAGCTCGGGCGCTGTCACTGCTGACGTCGGCGAAGACTCGCGAGACGCTCGATGTCGGCCTCGAAGCACCGCAACTGCGCGAGCGATACGGGCACACGCTGTTCGGCCAGTCGTGTCTCGCCGCGCGGCGGTTGATTGAATCGGGGAGCCGGTTCGTCTCCGTCTTTTGGGATGCTTACGGGACGTACTTCAGCGGGGCTTGGGACACTCACCAAAATCATTATCCACGCATGAAACAGTATTTGCTGCCGGGCTTCGACGCGGCGTTCTCGGCATTGATCCTGGACCTTGAGCAGCGCGGATTGCTGGACGACACGTTGGTTCTGTGCCTGAGCGAACATGGCCGTACGCCGCAGATTGATTCGAAGCCGGTCGGAGCCGCTCGGCATCACTGGTCGCAGGTCTACTCAATGGCGTTGTCTGGCGGTGGCGTGCATCGCGGAGCCGCAATCGGCCACAGCGACCGCATCGGTGGCACGGTGGCCGATATGCCGATCTCGCCCAAGGACATTCAAGCGACCACATTTCATCTGCTCGGTATCGACCCGCACACGCTGATCCGCGATCAACAGGATCGGCCGTTTCCGATCGCGGGTGATGGGCGGGTGCGCCAGGAGTTGATTGCGTGATGCAAGCCGAAATTCATCACGCGACCTGTGGCTCGCAGCGCGACAACGATGTCAAGCGGCTGCGAAAGTCCCAGCGAGTCCAAGAAATTCTGAACTGTTTCGATTTGACTCGCAATCTGGTTGTTGTGGCGGGCGATTTGATTGACTCGTCGGAGAGTTCCTCGTTGAAGTCGCTGCTGACGACGCCGTTCTTATTTGATGTCCTGAAATCGCCCTTGCTGGGCGGATCGAGTTGGACATATCACGATGGTCGGCAGCAGATTGATTATGTGCTGGTGTCGCAGCCGTTGTTCGTGTGGATGACGGCCGTGGCGATCGAACGTCACGGGCTGTTTCACAAGACGAACTTCGGCAGTAAGTTTCCGCCCTTTCCCGATGTGGACTGATGAGCTGACACAGGCATCGGATCACGGGACGGTCGTGGCGGAGTTTGAAGTGTAGAACGCGGGCGGTGACTCAGTATTTGTGGCTTGTTCACCTTTTACCCTCGATTTTTGCCAGCCCAAGTTGAACGGCAGGAAGCAGGCAAAACATCGGGTGTAAAAAAGAAACAACTGACGGAGCGACTTTATGGCGAATGTGACTGACACGGTTGTTGATAATCCTTTGCTCTTGGCGAACGGGCTGCCGCAGTTTGATCGGATCAAGGCGGAACATGTTGTTCCAGCCGTGCAGCAAGTGTTGTCTGATGCCGAACGGCGATTGACGGAGATCGAACAGAGTCTCAGCTCAACCGAGCGGCCAACTTGGGACGACATCTTTCCGCCGCTTGAGCAATTGGATCGGCCGTTTGATCTTGCTTGGAAGCCGGTGTCGCATTTGTTCGGCGTGCTGAATTCGCCGGAACTGCGACTCGCTTACGAAACGGTATTGCCTGAAGTTGTGCGGTTTGGCTTGCGAGCGTCGCAGAGTCAGCCGATCTATCAAGCGATCAAGCGGCTAAAGCAAGTTGCAGGCGAGTCGTTGTCGCTGACTCGGCAACGAATTGTCGATCAAAAGTTGTTGGCGGCGGAACTGTCGGGGATCGGATTGCCGAGCGAAAAGCTGGAACGATTCAATGCGATTGCCGAAGAGTTGTCGCAACTCAGCACCGATTACTCGAATCATGTTCTGGATGCGACGAAGGCGTTTGAGCTGATTCTGACTCAGCCGGACGAAGTGGCCGGACTGCCGGAGAGTCTGCTGCAATTGGCGGCGCAGTCTTATCGGCAGAAGGTAGCCACAGGCGGCTCGTCTGTGGTTGGGGCGAATGAATCCACATACGAGCCGCCCGTGGCTACGGCGGGGCCGTGGCGGATCACGCTGGACGGGCCGATCGTCACGCCGTTTTTGCAGCATTCGCGACGGCGAGATCTGCGGGAAAAACTTTATCGCGCGTATATCACGCGGGCGTCGGTAGATGAGTTCGACAATTCCGAATTGATTGGCCGCATCTTGAAACTGCGCCGTGAGAAAGCGGAGTTGCTCGGATACCGGTCGTTCGCAGAAGTCAGTCTCGCGGAGAAAATGGCTCCGGACGTAACGGCGGTCGAGGAGATGTCGGAAAAGTTGCGAACCGCTTCGTGGGAGCCGGCACTTCGCGACTTGAACGACCTCAAACAGCTTGCAGCGGCGGGCGGACAGACGGAAGAGTTTCGGCACTGGGACGCGGCGTTCTGGGCCGAGCGGCTAAGAGAGCAACGCTACAACTACACTGACGAACAACTCCGGCCGTACTTCCCGTTGTCGCGAGTGCTCGACGGATTGTTTTCGCTGCTGACCAAACTGTTCGGCATCACGATCCGCGCGGCGGACAACGAGGCTCCCGTGTGGCATCCTGACGTGCGATTCTTCCGCGTGTTTGATGCAGCGGACGGAAGCACGCTGGCGGCGTTTTATCTCGATCCGTTTTCGCGCCCGGAAAACAAACGCGGCGGAGCTTGGATGGATACTTGTCTGCCGAGGCGAATCACCGCGGGTCGCGTCGAACTGCCGGTCGCACATCTGGTTTGCAACAGCACACCGCCGGTTGGCGACACGCCGTCGTTGATGACGTTCCGAGAAGTCGAAACGCTGTTCCATGAATTCGGTCACGGCTTGCAACACATGCTGACGGTTGTCGATGAAGCGGACGCGGCGGGGATCAACGGGGTCGAGTGGGACGCGGTCGAACTTCCCAGTCAGTTCATGGAAAACTGGTGTTATCACAAGCCGACAATCGACAAGTTGTCCGGTCACTATCAAACTGGCGAGCCGTTGCCTGACGAGTTGTTCAACAAGCTGGTCGCCGCTCGAAACTTTCGAGCCGCCAGTCAAATGTTGCGGCAACTGCACTTCGGCATGACCGACATGTGGCTACACCACCAATTCGATCCGAGTTCGTCCGAGTCGGCATTTGATGTTCAACGCCGGATGGCGGAACGTACTTCGGTGTTGCCGCCGCTTCCCGAAGACCGCGCGTTGTGTTCGTTCTCGCACATTTTCGCCGGCGGCTATGCGGCAGGTTATTACAGCTACAAATGGGCGGAAGTGCTGAGCGCCGACGCCTTCGGGGCGTTTGAAGAGGCTGGCTTGAGCAATGCCGCGGCCATGTCGGCGACTGGACGCCGGTTCCGTGAGACGGTTCTTTCGCTCGGCGGCAGCCGACATCCATTGGAGGTGTTTCGGATGTTTCGAGGCCGCGATCCCGACCCAAAAGCGCTACTCAAACAATGCGGATTGGTGTGAACAAATCACACTAAGTCGAAGCGCCAGCGAGGGCGAGCGCTCCGCAAAACGCGACCCCATCGTCTCTTGG
>JANMIF010000134.1:0-11328 GCA_031375695.1 Planctomyces sp. | reverse complement strand
GCCCATGATCCGGTCGATGCACTCGCGCGGGTTCGGGCCGTAGCCGACGATGTCACCCAGGCAATAAATCTCTTTGATGCCCTGCGACTTGATGTCCGCGAGGACCGAGTCGAGGGCTTCCAGATTTCCGTGAATGTCGCTGATGATGGCTCGCAACGCAGACTCCGTGACGGATTCGCCGACTCCCGTTTGTGGTCCGCAGTCTAGTGCTGTCCGCAAAGCGGAGCAATCTTGGCTTGTGATGCCAAGGTCGGATGCTGGTCCAGTTGCATCGGGCGGAGGGGGGCTTACACTGGCCGCCACTTTCCCGCCAAAAACGTGGCCGGCAGCGAATCGGCCGTTTCCAATTTGCCCGCCAGATCATCAGGAGATTGACTTACCGTGAGTGACACTGCCCTCGCCGCCAAACAAGCCAAAGCCAAAGAATTGTTAGACGAACACACTCGGCAAACCGTCCGTTGGCACTTCAGCGATGAGACCGGCTGCCCGTTTTGGCTCGAAAAGAAACGGGAGTTCAAGTTCGATCCACTCAAGGAAGTGAACTGCTTCGCGGACTTGAAGAAGTTTCCGAACTTCGAGGACGAATGGTTGCGCGGCGGTCCGATCCGCCGCTGGGTTCCGAAAGGCTTGGCCGACAAGCCGGTGTTCGTCTTTGAGACCGGCGGTACGACCGGCATTCCGAAGTCGCGCATGGTCATTGAGGACCACTGGATCGACTACGAGAATTTCAGCGACACACTGCCGGATGAGCATTTCCCGCGCGGCTCGAATTGGCTGATGCTCGGTCCGTCCGGCCCGCGGCGGTTGCGACTCGCAGTTGAACATCTCGCACAATATCGCGGCGGCATTTGCTTCTGCGTGGATCTCGATCCGCGCTGGGTCGTCAAGCTGCTCAAGAAAGGAGACATCTCTGGCGTGAAGGCGTATGCCGATCACGTCATCGACCAAGCCGTGACGATCCTCTCCGCTGGTCACGACATCAAATGCGCATTCGCGACGCCGAAACTGCTTGAGGCCCTCGCTCTCAAGCTAATGGACAAGGGGTCGAGCGTCGAAGAGTCGGGTATCAAGGGGATCTTCGCCGGGGGCACCGAGTTCACTCCGCAGTGGTATCGTTTCTGTCGCGAAGAACTGCTCGGCCCGAATGTGTACATCACGCCGACTTACGGCAACACGCTGATGGGCCTCGCCTGTGGCAAGCCGTTCGACCCAGCCGACAACTTCAAAATCACCTACTACGCCCCACAACCGCGAGCCGTCATCGAGACCGTCGAGTTCAACGACTACAACCAAGTCGTCCCTTACGGCAGCACCGGCCGAGTGAAGCTCTACACGATGACCAAAGAGCTATTCGTCCCGGGCTTTATGGAGCGAGACGAAGGCGAACGCGAACTGCCGCACGACAAATACCCCTGGGACGGCATCAGCGGCACGCGACCATTCCACGAATTCGCGGCGACAACAACCGTCGGCGTTTACTAATCCACCGATCGATTGTCGAGCGGTGGGCGTCTGCCGCCCGGTTTCGTTTGCGAACTATTAGAAGAGGATGATTCAAAATGCTCGATATTCCCGTGATCCGCTGGGGCCAACCGTACGAGTCGATGGAAAAGGACAAAGTCGTCCACTTCGAGACCGGCGAGCCACTCGCGACCGTCCATCAGGCCAACGGCGGCATCATTAAGATGGACATGCGAAAGCAGGGGAAGGCGCGCGACATTCTCCGCCAGTTCACGATCGAGCAACTTTGCGAAATGGCGGTCAAAGCGGCGGACCTTTACGAAAAGGCCACATTGCCGCTCGGAAATGGGACGCAGAATCCGCAAGAGTTCTGCCGCATGCAGTCGGCGACGACCGGGCTGCCGGAGCACATGTGTGCCGGGAACATGAAGAAGAACGCCTACGTTCTTCGCAACATGCGGCACACGCTGGAAGCGCTGACCCGTGGGCTGCCTCTGGAGATTCTGACCAAGGGCTACGGCATGGAAAGCCGAGGCGTGATGGTCAGCTATCAGGCGCAGACGAACGTGCTGGGTATGGTGTTGCCGTCGAACTCGCCCGGCGTGCATACGCTGTGGATGCCGGTCATCCCGTTGCAGATCGGTCTCGTCTTGAAGCCCGGTCCGCAAGAGCCGTGGACGCCGTACCGGATGTACGAGGCGTTCGCTCAAGCTGGCGTACCGCGCGAAGTGTTTTGTATTTATCCCGGTGGTCCCGAATGTGGAGCTGCCGTGCTGGAGACCTGCAATCGCGCGATGATCTTCGGAGGGATCCCGACGGTCGAACGGTATCACGGCAACCCGCGCGTGCAGGCGCACGGGCCAGGGTTCTCGAAGATTCTGTTCGGCGATGACATGGTCGATCAGTGGGAGAAGTACATCGACCTCATGGCCGACAGCATCTTTGTGAACAGCGGTCGAAGCTGTATTTCGTGTTCCGGCATCTGGGCCTCACGTCACACAGAAGAGATCGCCGAAGCGCTCGCGAAACGGCTCGGTCCGATCGCGCCGGCCCCGATGAGCGATCCGAAGTCGCCACTCGCTGCGTTCACCGTGCCCGGAGCGGCGAAGGCGGTCAATGCGCAGATCGAAGAATTGGTGAAGGCTCCGGGCGTGACGGAAGTCACCGCAAAGTACCGCAACGGCGATCGGCATGAGGCTCACGACCGTTACGACTTCCTGCGTCCGACGATCGTGCATTGCTCCAGCACCGAGCCGCCGATCGCGAACACCGAGTACATGTTCCCATTTGCCTCGGTCGTGAAGTGCGAGCAAAAAGACATGATCTCCAAAATCGGCGGTACGCTGGTCGCCTCGTGCCTGACTAAAGACGAAAAGTGGTCACAGCAACTACTCGACGCCACCAACATCGACCGTCTGAACATCGGCGAAGTGAAGACGATCCAACTTCACTGGATGCAGCCCCACGAAGGGAACATCATCGACTTCCTGTTCCGGGCACGAGCGTTTCAGAACACCCAGCCGCCGAGCCATTGATGCATCGGTCAGTTTGGCCAAAATACCTGCGATGGCTCAGTGTTTCATGAGGATAATGATCCTCTCAAATGATTTGCGAGTCAGCCTTTTTGGTTGCGTGCGGTTATTCCAACGATGCCGGTTGTTACAGGAAACTTTGCGGACTCAATTCGCGGCCCAATCATGGGTGCGATTGGCTTTGCTTTTGCCCTCGCCTTGTCTGTAGTACCATTCAACAGCGGAAGTTGAAGGTTTGCCGGAAACGCAATGCGAATAGGCAATGACGCGAAGGTAAAAGCAATCGTGGTTCAAGACCTTGGATCTCCAACGGGGTGAACCGTCCTCATACTCCTGTTGTGCGTTCCCCAAATTGCCCACCAAGAATTGGCTACCATGACTCAATTGATCCTTGCACTCGCGTTGTTGACTCAAAACCCGCTTGACGAGATCGATGCCAAGCAAGGAATTAAGAAGTCCGCGCCGCCGGCCGCAACGGCTCCGGCTCAGCCGACACCGCCGGATGCGAAAGGTGCCAAGCCGAGCATTCCGGGTTTTTCCGATGCGGCGGGGCAGCCGGTTCCTGAGGGCGATGCCAAGGCTGCGGAAGGCAAACCTGACGAGAAGTCGGCGGAGGAATCCGTTAGCGATTCTGGCACCGGATTCTGGGAATGGGTCGACAAGGTGATGCACACCGGTGCGATGGGCTTGATGGTTCGCGGCGGGATTTTCATGTGGCCGATTTTGGCCTGCGGAGTCCTCGGGGCGGGAGTCCTCATCGAGCGGTATCGCACTTTGAAAATGCTGACGACCGACGCCAGCGGGTTGCGCCAGCAAGTGACCGAATTGCTGCACGACGACAAGGTCGAGGAAGCACTAGCGAAATGTGATTCGGAACAAGGTCCGGTCGCGGCGATTCTCTCGGCGGGGCTGCGGAAGTTTGTTGTGCTCAGGCGACTGGGTTACGACTCCGGCAAGGTCGAGGAGCAAGTCATCAAGGCGATGGACGACTACGGCGTCCACATCGTTGCGGCGCTGGAAAAGCATCTGTCGATCTTGGCGACCGTGTCGAGCGTGGCTCCAATGCTGGGCTTCCTGGGGACGGTCAGCGGCATGGTCAACGGCTTCGATCATATCGTGGCGACGCTTGGCGAGCAGAACATCGTGAAAGCCGCCGCCGACGGCATCGCCGAAGCGTTGCTCACGACGGCTCTCGGACTGATCGTCGGCATCCCCGCGTTCTCGGGGTATAACTATTTCACGGGAATCATCAACCAGTTCGTGCTCGACGTCGAAGAGACGGCCACCGAGTTGATCGAAACGGTGACGCTGCAATTGGCCATCGAGAAACGGGAAGAGTCGATGAGCAGCCAGCCGGCGTTGCCACCGGAATCGGCTCGTGCGGTGGACATGAATCGAGCATCGCCGCCGCGCAAGCCAGAGATTGCATTGACTCGCGCCCATGCGGCGGCCATGGAGAAGATCGCTGGTGGCATCGAACTGACGGACACGCGGCCGGACGTGCTGGACAGTCTGGTTGAGCAGGGTCTCATCAGTTCCGGCAACGAAGGCTTCGGATTGACCGAACTGGGTCAGACCATTTTCCGAAAACTGAAACGGGAATCTGCCACGGAATCCTCGAAATCGGTCTGAAAGCCGGGTTCAGAGTTGTCGTTCGAGGCTAGCGAGTTGCCATGAAATCCCGTCGTTCCACCAAATTGCTTGTTGATGTGCCGGCCGTGGCGAGCGGGGACATCGCGTTCAATTTGATTGTGTTCTTTTTGGTGTGTGCTTCGACGCAACCCGACACCGGCCGGTCGCAGATTCTGCCCAAGAGCGAACCAACTCAGCAGCAGCAACAGCAGGATGAGCATCTGACCGTCGAACTCAAACGCAACGCAGTGCTCATCAACGGTGATCCGGTGAAGACGACCGAAATCAAAGCCCGCGTGAAGGCGAAGCTGGCGGGCAAGTCTCGGCCGGAAGACCGCGTGGTGATCGTGAAAAGTGCCGATGACGTGCCGTATTACGCTTGGATTGAAGTCACGTCGCAAATCGAGGACGCGGGTGGCATCATCACGTTGCAACTGGAAGAAGAACGAACGGTGGACGTGCCGCAGTAAAGGTTGAGGGTCGATGGTTGAGGGTCAGACGATGAGTGAGAACGCGCAACCATTTGATGATCACGCCGAGTACGACGGCGACTGCGGACCCCCTGACCGATGAGGACTTAACGATGTTGGCGGAAGCTGCATTTCTAAGATTGGATCAAGAGGAAGCAGAGGATGATTTGCGCCGTAATGCCCTGGGAATGCCGAACCTCAACCCTCAACCACCGACCCTCGACCAACCATGAAAATGCAACGCAAACAACCGAAGGTCGATATCCCCAGCGTGGCGATGGGGGATATTGCGTTCAATTTGTTGATATTCTTTGTGATCCTGGCTCAGTCCCAGGATGACAGTCACATTCAGTGGACTCCGGCTAAGGCGGATAACTTGAAAGCGTCGGGGTACACGAAGGTCACGGTCACGATCGACAAGGACCAGAAGGTGTATCTCAACGGGCAGGAACTTTCCGAAGGTCAGCTCGCATCGCGGATCGAAAGTCATTTGGGCGACGCTCCGGCGGGGCAACGCAAGGTGATGCTGAAAGTTCATAGCGAATGCACGGCGGCGAAATTCGAACCGGTTATCGAAGCCATCAGCCAAGCGGGCGGCGAACTGGTTCACATTTTGGAAGACAAAAAGCAGAAATGATCGAGGTGTACTGTGGACAAACTGCGAGAACATGTGACCGAGACCAGCCCGCCAACCAAGAGCGTCGTGAAGCGACTCTCCACGGACGCAGCCACTACGACGGCTGAATTGCGAGACTTTGTGCGCGGTCTGAAAGGCCGCAGTCCGCAGGAAGTCATGGGGATCGTCGCGTCGAATGCACTGACTCAGGCGGTGATCGGCTCGACGATCGGGACGTTGGTGCTGCTCGCCGTGCTGACCGTGCCCTTCGCATTCGGTAAACCGACAAAAGCGAAGTCCACCAAACCGGCGGCAGCCACCGATGTCGAGCCAGCCAAGTCCAACTCCGCATCCGCGAAGACCTCAAGCACTGGCGATACGCCCTCGGAAGAGGACATTAAGAAAGCCAGCAAGGCGATGGGCTTGGACGAAACGAAAACGGCCGATCCGAAAAAGAATCCGCTCGACAGCTTCGACAACCTGTTGGACAAAGTGAAGTAGCCGCAAGTCCTCGAAGGACGTCGAGTGATGTTTCCACATCTGACCTTTCCCGCAAAGCTCGTCAAGCCGACCGCGATTTATTTCGCGGTCTGGGTGTTGTGCTTGGCGGATTGGATGTGGGGGCGTTCGATCGAGACGTGGTGGCGAGCGTGGCCGGAAGGCATCTGGTTCGCGCTGAGCTTGCCGCTGTCGGCGTATTGGATCGCGTGGGCTGGGTGGTTGTGTCGGTTAGATGATGGGGAGAAACTGAGCCTCATCGCCTTGCGCCGCATTGCGGGAGACATTGGTCCTGACGGATCAGGTCAACCGTCGGATGACTCGACGTTTCTCGTTCGACGCAATTTGGTTTGGAGCGTCGCGGCGATCATTCTCTGGCAGGCGAGCGTTTTCTTTTCGGATGCGTTGGGCTTGGTTCATGCTCGCGTCGGATTGGCGATGTGGGGAACTTGGAGCCTGTTCTTTCTCGGCATGTTGTGGGTGATGTGGTTCGTCGAACGGGCGTCGCGGGTCTACGAAGAGCGGCGTTACGAACGTCGCCGCAGCGAGCAATCGGCCGCGATCGAGTTCGGACGATCCGCTCACCGAGCGACGCACGACGAAGACGCGGACGACGAGCGAGTCCGGAATCCGCTCGACCCACATGCTTGGTATTACGGGCGACGAGCGCGGAAGCTGAATCAATCGCTGACTTGGATGTCGGTCTATTCGCTGTGCTTTTCGATCGCGTTTCTGGTCTTCACGCAGATCGGCGGTTGCGGAAAAGACATCTACGAGATGCCGGCCGGTGGCGGAAAGCCGGCGCAGCTCGCTCAAGCGGTGAAGATTCAGAAGATCATCAAGAAGAAATTCGTCGTGAACCCGTTCTCGGCCATCAAGTTCAATATCCAGATCGACGAAGTGAAGTTGCAACTGCAAGAAATCACGCAGCACGCCTACACCGTCGGTTACGGCGAGGGAACGGGTGCCGGCTTCGCGGGGGGGACGAGTGGCGGCAAGGTCCGATTCATTCGTCTGGAATACGCGGGAGGCGATTGGGATCAGGACATGAGTTTTTTCTCCGGTCAGAACATCCTTCAAGAATATGGCTTGCGGACAAAGCAGAAAGTCAACGACAAAGAAGAGACGCGGACCATCAGTGCCTTGAAGGCGTTCCCGGCCGAGAAGTCGCCGCCGTTCGTATACCTGACCGGCGAGAAAAACATTTCGATCTCGGCCAACGAAGCCAAGACGCTGCGCGAGTATCTGATCGACAAACACGGAATGTTGCTCATCGACAACGGCGGCAGCGGGCACTTTCACAACCAAATGCTGTCGATGATGCGGCAAGTGCTGCCGAACATTCGGCCGAGTCAAGTACCGCTCGACGACCCGATTCATCGCATCCCGTACCCGATTCCGTTTCTGCCGTACGTCGCTCCGCACGGCGGGAAAGAGGCGCTTGGTTGGCGAATCGACGGCCGGCTGGTCGCGTATTATCACCCCGGCGACATCGGCGACGCCTGGGCCGATGGTCATGCCGGTGTGAAACCGGAGATCAGAGAATTCTGCGAACAACTCGGCGTCAATCTGATCTACTACGCTCACGCCGAATACTCGAAATGGTTGTCGTCACGGATGAAGAAATAGTCTCGTTAGGTTCCTTTGCCTGACGTCCTCGACCCCATCGGTTCCGCTCGTGGATGTGACCACCTTGGTGATCTATTTCAGCGTGGCAATGCTGATCCCCAGAGGAATGTTGCTCTGATCGGAGCCGGTTGATGTCGAAGTCGATTCTGATTATCGAAGACGAACGCTCGTTGATGGGTATTCTGAGCTACGACTTGTCCAACGAGGGCTTTGCGGTGCTCGTGGCCAGCGACGGGAAATCCACCGCGTTTGACAATCACTGACTAACTTCTACGCTTCTCCTCTGAGTTCACCACCCGCTTCACACGTCCAGGAAAGATCGACACGCATGTCGCAGAATCAGTTCTTTGCAAAGAAGAATCTTCAGGATTTGCTTGACGAAATGGCCGGGGACCACCGCTTGAAGCGGGCTCTCGGACCGGTTGCACTGACAAGCTTGGGCATCGGTGCGGTGATCGGAGCTGGCATCTTTGTGTCGACCGGCAAGGCGGCACACGACATCGCGGGACCAGCGCTGATGGTTTCGTATGTCGTCGCCGGATTGACCTGCATCTTCGCGGCGCTGTGCTACGCCGAGTTCGCGTCAATGGCTCCGGTGGCCGGCAGCGCGTACACCTACGCCTACACGACGATGGGCGAACTTTTCGCCTGGATTATCGGCTGGGACTTGGTCCTGGAATACGCGGTCGGAGCGGCGACGGTCGCCAATGGCTGGTCGAGTTATTTTCAGGCGGTGCTGGCGAAGTTCGGCATCGTGCTCCCCGACATTATTAGCAAGGCACCGCTGGTATACGAAAACGGACATTTCGTGACGACCGGAGCCTTGGTCAATCTGCCTGCCGTTTTGATTGTCGCCATCGTGACTGCGGTGTTGGTCAAAGGCATTCAGGAGAGCGCCAAGTTCAATACCGCGATGGTCATCGTGAAGGTTTTGGCCGTGTTGTTCGTGATCGGAGTGGGTGCGTTCTACATCGACTCCGCAAATTGGACCCCGTTCGCTCCCTACGGTTGGTCGGGACTGAGCTTCTTTGGGCAACCGATCTTGGGTGAACCGCAGAATGGACGCCCCGTCGGCGTGTTGGCGGGCGCGGCCATCATCTTTTTCGCTTACATCGGCTTCGACAGTGTGTCGACTCACGCCGAGGAGGCCAAGAATCCGCAGCGCGATGTGCCCATCGCGATTGTGACCTCGCTTTTGATTTGCACGGTACTCTACATCGCCGTTGTGGCAGTGCTGACAGGCATGGTTCGCTACGACGAGATCGACATCCACGCGGGAGTCTCGGATGCCTTCAAGAAGGCCGGCTTGCCCAAAGCAGAGTTCCTCATCGCCGGAGCCGGTGTCGCCGGAATTACGTCCGTGTTGCTGGTGATGATGCTGAGTGCTCCGCGCGTGTTCCTGGCGATGGCTCGCGATGGGCTGGTTCCGAGCAAGTTCTTCGCCGACGTGCATCCGCGATTTCAAACACCGTGGAAGAGCACGATTCTGATCGGTTTGTTCGTCAGCGTTTTAGCCGGACTCCTGCCGATTGACGCCCTGCTCGATCTCACCAACATCGGAACGCTGTTCGCCTTCGTCATCGTGTGCGGAGCGGTGCTCATCATGCGGAAGACTAATCCGGACACTTATCGACCATTCCGTTGCCCGTTCGTCCCTGTCGTTCCCGTGCTCGGAATCGCCGCCTGCCTGATGTTGATGTTTTCGCTGCCCGCAGAAAACTGGTACCGGCTCATTGGCTGGTTGGCAATTGGAATGTGCATTTATTTCGGCTACGGCCGAAAACACAGTGTCCTCGGCCAACAACTGCGAGGCGAGTTGGCTCGTCACGGCGCGACTCCCGCAGGATCACTCAAAGATGGACCGCAATCTTGACGGCGGAGAAGCCCGCTTCACCGAGCAAGTCCGGCTTCCACCGCGAAGCTCGCCAAAGTGGTTTCAATCCGTGATCCGGGCCGAATAGACTGGCGATTAAGATTGTGATCGCATTCCATGAAACGCCAGGAGTTCTGCAAGCTCGATGAGTGGTGCTTTGGACAAAGTGAGTGTGTTCTGTTTCCTCGCCAGCTACGCGGTGGCGTTTGGGTGGGAGTGGACGCGATTGATGCGGCGCGCCGCGATTGGCCGGTGGCTAGGATTTGCGTTTGGCGGAGCGGGGTTCGTGGCTCAAACGGCGTATTTGCTAGTGCGAAGCCGAGCGACCGAAAAATTGAACCCGCTGCTGAGTTCATCGCACGACTGGCTGTTGGTGCTGGCGTGGATTGTCGTTCTGATGTACCTGTTCCTGACGGCTCTGGATCGTGACTTGGCGATTGGGTTGTTCTTGTGGCCAGTCGTGTTGTTGTTAGTCGGGTCATCGTATTTCGTGAGTAAACAGACGAGCGAGATGATCGCGGGGTCGCGCGGGTTGGCGATGTTGCACGCTTCGCTGTTGGTGATCGGGATTGCCGGGGTCGTGGCGGGATTTTTGTTGAGCTTGATGTACGTTGTGCAGCATCGCCGGCTGAAGCAGCATCTGGCACCTCAACCAGGAGTCGTTTTGCCCAGCTTGGCTCGATTGGCTCGTTGGAATTGGTGGGCAGTCGTGGTCAGCATTCCGTTGCTGACGTTGGGTTTGGGCAGCGGCGTGGCGTTGGGAATGAAGTCTCGCACGGGCGGCCCGACGTTTTCATTCGCTGATCCAGTGGTGATCGGCTGGGGGTTTGTTTGGTTGGCGCTGATGGCTTTGTTTGTGTGGCTGCTGACGACTCGCCGTTCAACGGGCAAACAAGTGGCCGCGCTGACGTTGTGGGCCGGCGGATTCTTGCTGGCCATTTTGATTGGGCTGCAAGTGCTGACTCGCGGCGGGCTGTCGTCGTTTCATGGGACGCCGAAGACCGCATTGCGACGAATGGATGAGTGCAGAGCGCAGAAGTCAGAGTGCAAAGTTCAAAGCGACGGGCACAATCAATTGGCTTGGAGAAGCGTGCCTGCACTTTGTACTTTGCACTCTGATTTCTGCACTTTGCACTTTCCTTTCTGTCAGCAACTTGAAATCTCGCGGCAGCAACCATTTCTCGGAGGTCGCTCATGAACCTCCAGGTTGTGTACTGCAATCATCAGTCGGCGAATTTGTCGATTCGGGAACGATTGGTGTTTGCGGGTGATGAGTTAGCGCGGGCGTATCAAGAGTTGCTCGGAAGATTCAGGAACTCTGAGTTTGTGGTTGTTTCAACGTGCAATCGCGTGGAAGTATATTCGGCGCAGGAGTCGCCGGAGTTGGCGCCGACGCAGCGGCAGATCGCGGAGTTCGTGTCGGAGTTTCATGAAGTTCCGCTGTCGGAATTTTCCGACGACCTGCTGGCGCGAACGGGACCGGATGCGGTGCGGCATTTGTTTCAAGTCGCCTCTAGCCTCGACAGCATGGTGCTGGGCGAACCGCAAATCGTGAATCAGGTGAAAGAGGCGTATCGTGTCGCTCAGGAGAATGATGCTTGCGGTCCATTGACTCAC
>JANMIF010000132.1:0-3095 GCA_031375695.1 Planctomyces sp. | reverse complement strand
CTGACCCCTTTCTGACCCCTTTCTGACCCCTTTCTGCCTTCCCTTTCTGCCTTCCGTACATTGCGGCGAATTTTCCGGTCGATGGCAGCGGCGGCTGGAGTGGCGTGATTGGCGGATTCGCTTCTGGTGCCGCGATCGGTGCCGGAACCGGTGCGGTCGTGGGTGCGTTTGTGCTTCCCGCCGTCGGCGCGATTCCCGGTGCCATCGCGGGCGGCATTGTCGGCGGCATCGGTGGAGCCTGGAATGCGTCGAACGACGAGTCGTTCACCGATGGACTTGTCTCGGGGATTTTGCCAGGCATCATCGGCGGTTTCGCCGGCCCCGCCGCACTGTCGACGTGGGCATCCTTAGGAGAACTGCCATCGCTGCTCGGCGGAACCACACCATCGCTCGCTTGGGCCGGAGCCGGTAGTGGAGCCGTCGCGATACCCGTCATCACCGGCCAACATGTCGCTGCCGGAGTAGCGACATACGCTGGTAGTTGGCTTTTCCTTAACTCACTCAATCAAATGAAAGAGGCAATTGAGAAAGGACAGCAACCGCGTGGGATTGAGCGTCTCGACAAAGGAAACTCCGATCATGGCGAACTACCGCATGTTCATCTCAGCGATGGCACCTCGCTCTTTATCAACGGTACATGGAAGCATGGAGTCGGACACTTGACACGGAGAATGGTGGAGTGGCTACAGAATTGGGGATGGAATATATGACGTTATCTAAATCTCAGGCTCACTTTGTTGAGAATTGGGTCGACGATGCTGTAGCAGATCTGCGGCAAAGCGGCGTGGACCATTTTCACACAGACCAGTTGTTCGAGTACAACAGCGACTCACGACTGAGGCATCTTGAATTAGGATTACAATGCCTTGTGTTCGGACAAAGGATGATTGATACCACGCCCGACATCTTTGTGTCCTTATCCGTGAGACTCATTGATGGTCACTCCATCTTCGATGGAATCCCAACAACAAGCAACGCAATAGCGGCGCAGATGGACGCATACGAGCCACCAGCAATATACCTCGTCAATAAAGATATAAGATGCACAAAGAGGGCTTATCTAGAAAAGTATTTACTTCCAATCAGTTTAGATAACATTGCCGCACCTGATAATGTGTTCGCGCATTTCGCTGCTTACCGTGCCCATACTCCGAATAATCGCGACGTCCTTTACCAGCGTTTCATCGAAGCGGAAGTCCAGAAGAGTGGGGGGTGAAAAGGGGACGCAGCCAATACTGTTCGGCACGACGATTGCTAAGTGCTGAACGATACGTGAACAAAAAGTGTCTGCCAGCGGGAAGGCAAAAGAAGGCAAAAGGGGTCAGGACTCAATTCAGCAAAATGAGTCCTGACCCCTTTCACTGCCCCCCTTTCACTGCCCAGACGGCCACCAACGACCGTTACAACGCCGCTCGGAACACGGCTTTCACGCAATGGAACGACACGAGTGGCAGAAAGGGGCCAGGACTGAATGGCACTGCGGCTTTTGTGGATTGAGTTTACGACGAGCATCCAGCCAAGAGTTCGGTTCGGGCGGCGGCACGGGGTTTGGTCAGTAGGTCGTGGGATGTGGGGCGGCGTTTGATGGCTCGTGGTTCGATGCGGTTGGGACGGTCACCGACTGGATGCGACGTCAGGTGAGTCAGTCGCAGTTCGATCAACGCAGTGAGGTCGCCGGGGTGAGTCGCCGCTGTCAACCAAGTCCCTGCCAAGAATTGCTGCGCGGCGCAGAAGCTGTATTGGCGGGGTGAGCGTTTTCCTTCAGAGGGCTCGTTCCGTGGCACCAACGAATGTGACCGTGTGGGCGAGCGTTTCGGCTCCACACGGAACGCCGCTTGCAGCAACGAGTGGCGCACGAGATTGTACGCTAAGAGTCCCATCCACAGTTCGGTACGAATCATTTCCGGCGTCTTGCAGCGCAGCACGTCCAGGGACATCGTGGACTTGAGGCTGCGCAGGTCGAGTTCCGCGTGCCAGCGTTGGCGGTACAAGTCGGCCAAGTCTTCGCGAGAGCATTCCTCGGCATCGCGCAGCGTGGTGACCACGACGATGGTCTGCGTCCGGAAGCCACGTTCGCGCACCGCGAACTTCATCTCGCGCACGTTCAGCGTGTCGGGCAGACGGTCGTAGGTCTCTTGATCGAGCCATTCGGGACGTTGCGGCTTGGGCCATTCGACCAAGTGATCATCAGCACCCAGGCGGCCACCGCGACGGAAGTCCGCTTCGCGAAGCTGATGCAATCGCGTCACGACATCGACCCCCAACGCCTGCAACAACGCGATCATGAACCAGCCGCCATAGTAGCGATCCACAACCACCACATCGCCCCGCTTCAGCAAGTGAAAGAGTTGTCGCAACAGCGCGGTCTCGCCGGTCTCTTTGCCGGAGTACGGTCCCGCGGTGAAGCCGCTGACCAGCGCCGTGGCCAGCGAGATCAACGCCACCACACGCATGATTGGGAAGCCCAATCCTTTGGCCTGTGACGAGGGCTGCGGATACTTCGCTTGGTTCGCGGGAGTATCGGGCATCGACAGCGTCGAACCATCCACCAGAAATGTGCGTCGTCCTTTCCAACGCCATTCGTCGGGCAACTGCGACTCACACTCGCGAGCCATCTCCAACACCAGCCATTGCGGCACTGCTTCGGGGATCCGACTGCGAGCTCGGCAATACGCGCCGGTATTGGTGTCGCTGACCACCCGCCCTTGCAAAGCTTCCGCCGCCGCGACACGTGCCACCGCCGCCACACACGAACGCTGCTCGCCGGTGAACAGCATCTGCGACAAGAACGCCCACAACGTGACCGCCGGTGTGTAGATCACGTCGGGATCAACATCGGCGTTGGCGAAGTCCACCCCTGCCAACTCAAAGGCTTCCGCCAAACGCTCCGTTGTCAGCACGTTGGCAAACGGCAAGTCGTCCGCCTGCAGCAACGAACGACGGACAGACTCAAATGCTCTTCCAGATTCCCCACTCGATGAGCGAAAAGACATGAGACCTTCCTTGGCCCAGCATCCACCCTCACGCCCAAGAAAGGTCTCACCCAGAGCGGACCATAGGCCACGAAGCTCTCACCACCAAGACCAATTGGTCCC
>JANMIF010000123.1:0-3839 GCA_031375695.1 Planctomyces sp. | reverse complement strand
TCTGCTGATGAGTTTTGTGGCTGGGCTGATGCTGGGCGTCGGACTGCTGCACTTGCTGCCTCATGCGGCGGGTGAATTGAAGTCGATTGATGACGCTGTGCTGTGGCTGATGGCCGGGCTGTTGACGATGTTCTTTTTGATTCGGGCTTTTCACTTTCATCAACATGCGTCGCTGGAACCGGATGACGCTCAGGCTCCTGGCACTAACGCGGAAGGTGAACACTCCGGCTGTCTGGTGCATGATCACGATCACGACTCGCACGTACATGAGCCAGCCGGTGCGCCTCCGGCTCACAAATTGAGCTGGGCGGGGATCGGACTGGGTTTGACGTTACACACGTTGATCGACGGGATGGCCTTGGCGGCGGATGTGCAGCGCGGCTGGCTGTACGACGGGCAGACGTGGTTTGTCGGTGTCGGAACGTTTCTGGCCATCGCGTTGCACAAGCCGCTGGATGCGATGTCGATCACGGCGTTGATGGCGTCGGGGGGCTGGTCACGCGGTTGGCGGTTCGTGGTGAATTGCAGCTTCGCGGCGATGTGTCCGATAGGCGTCGTCTTGTTCTTTCTGCTCGGCCAAGCGATGCCCAGTCATAGTCCATTGCTCGGTGCCGCGCTGGCGTTTTCGGCGGGTGTGTTTATCTGCATCTCGCTGGGAGACCTGTTGCCTGAAATTCAGTTTCATCATCATGATCGCCTTCAATTGTCGCTGGCATTGCTGCTGGGAATCACGTTGGCGTATGGGATTCGTTACCTGGAACCAGCTCACGTTCACGTACCGAAAAGTTCGTTCATTGATGGGCATCAATCGGTGGCCCAATAAACCACCAAACAAACAAAAAAGCCCAGGCCGTGAGGCCTGGGCTTGGTTTTTTCCGTGAACTGACAAAGCCAGCGGCTTAGACAAAGAGGATGGAATCCTTTTTCCCTTCGTTGATGGAGTCCAGGCCAGCCGGGTTGAACAGGGTGTCGATGCCGGCGTTTCCGGCGAGCGTATCGGTGCCGAGTCCGCCATTGATCGTGTCGTGACCATCTTGGCCGATGAGACAATCGTTGCCGGCCCCGCCGTCGATAAAGTCGCTGCCGCCACCCCCTTCGACGGTGTCGTTACCGTCACCAGCGAGGATCGAGTCGCGGCCGGTGGTCGCATCGTTGGTTAAATCACCGTCAACCTCGGTGGCAGCGTCTTCGTCGCCCCAAACCTTGTCGTTGCCCGCTCCGGCGTCGATCGTGTCGGTTCCGGCACCGCCCAGGATCGAATCGTTACCCCCTTCACCGGTGATCTTGTCGTCACCCCCTCCGGCGTTGATCGTGTCATTGCCCCCTTGGCCCATAAGCGTGTCGTTATCATCGCCGGACGTGATCAAGTCGTTGCCGGCACCACCGCAGCAGGTGTCTTCACCAACGCCAGCGGTCAGCGTGTCGTTCCCCGCTTGGCCATTCTGATAATCGTTACCGAGGTCGTCGATCAGACTGTCATCACCGGCTCCACCTTCCATGGAGTCATCGCCCGCTTCACCGTCGATCGTGTCGTTGCCGGCGTTCCCTTGGATGAAGTCGTTGCCGTCGCCGGCCGTGATGTCGTCGTTGCCATTGCCGCCAGTAATCGTATCTTTGCCAGTACCGGTTGAAATCGTATCGGCTCCGTCACCGCCGTTCACCAGGTTGTCGTCCGACAGATCGATGATATCGTCGGCATCTTGATCGCCGTTGAGCGTGTCATCGCCGAGGCCTCCGATAATCGAGTCGTTACCAGCGTTGCCATTCACGCTGTCATTGCCGTCGCCAGCATCAATGGCGTCGTTGCCGAGTCCGCCAAGGATCACATCGTCACCGTCGCCAGCGTCGATGTCATCGTTCCCCGCTTCGCCATTCAGCGTGTCGTTGCCGTCGCCACCGAAGATGTCGTCATCACCTGCTTGGCCGTTGACATTGTCGTTGCCAGAGCCGCCAACGCCGCCAGCGTCGTTCAGCGAATCGTCACCGGTTCCACCCAGAATCACGTCGTCACCGAGGTCTTCGCCCGCCGTGCCATCGATTGTGTCATTGCCCGTCGAGCCGTTCATCGTGTCATTACCCGAACCGCCGTCGATTACGTCGTTTTTACCCGTTCCGGTGATGCTGTCGTTTCCGTCTTGGCCATTGAGAGTTGGAGAACCGAATCCAGTCAACGTCGCGCTGTTGCCGTTGATGCGATCATCTCCTTCACCGCCGTTGACCACGAGTTCGCGGGGCGGCACCAGGACCGTCCCGCTCAGGTTATTGATCGTGATCGTGTCGTTCCCTTCCAAGCCGTTGACTTCGATGTCTTCGGTTGACAAGCCGACGACGCTAAACCCGCCGGAAGAAATGCGCCACACATTCACGGAGACCTGCGACACGACCATAATGTCATTACCACTGGTGCCGTTACCTTTCAAGGTGTCGCGACCGGAACCCCCATCGAGCGTCACGTTTCCGTCGCTGGTATTCCAGCACATCACGTCATCACCAGGGCCGCCGATTTGCGTGTCTTGGCCCGCACCGCCGTCGACCGTGTCATCGCCCAGTCCACCGTCGATGGCGTCATTGCCGGCATCGCCATTCAGGACGTCGTCTCCCGTCCCACCGGAGATGTTATCATCACCATCGCCACCATTGATCGTGTCGTCGTCCGCGTCGCCATTGAGCTCGTCATCTCCGCCCCCGCCATCGATCGAGTCGTCGCCAGCTCCACCGCTAATCGTGTCCGAATCGTCGCCACCGTCGATCGTGTCATCGCCCGCGCCACCTTGGATCGTGTCGTAGCCCGCGTGACCGTCAATCACGTCATCTCCGGCACCACCGTTGATGTTGTCGGGAAGTTCGCTACCGAGAATTGTGTCGGCAAACGGACTGCCCACGACATTAATGATCGGGCAGTGATTGGGATTATCGACCGCTGTGCCAAACTCAGTCGTCACCCCCAGTAGATCGATCACAACGCCGGCCAAGGCTCCACTGGCGTCCACATCCAGTTCCGCCACGTTCGCCGCGATCACGTTGTCATCGGTCAGGTCACCGTCAATATCAGGCGAGCCGTTGACCGTCACGAAGCCATTCGCATCCACTGCCACCGTCACCGATTCGTCGGTAGTGATCGTTAAAGTAGTTGCTGGTCCTGGTGGGGCGAACACAATGTTCGGGAGATTAGTGAAAGAGATCGTTGGCACCGTTCGATTTTCCAAGCTCTCCAGCCGAGTCGCGACCTGATGGCCGCGGCGCTTGGCGCGATTGAGAGTCTTCTGCAACGAAACTAACCACGGAAAACTACGCATCATAAATCTCCCTATTACGGAAGCGGCCTTATTGCCCGTGGCAGACCGGCTTCTGGACCTTTGTGGATTGTCTTGACTCAAACGAATCGCACTCCCGCCGCGAGAGCACTTGTAGACACAGCACAGGAAAAATCGTCACGGCCGTTCATTTGCTCGATCTCGTTTCGGCCCCGAAACCAACTCTCCGCAGAATCAGGCGCGAGCCAACGATCGCGTAGCGATTGAGCGTTCTGCGGCGGATGTCAATCGCGCCCAAACGTCTCAAAATGGCGGCTGGCGCGACCGCATCAGGATGAACGCCTAAGACAGGCACTGTCGAGAGGAATTTGACGGTCGTCGCGACGAAGACACCCCCCGCCATTCGAGAATCTCGCGAACAATCGCTGACTCACGAGCATACGTTTCGACCAGCGCAACGCCATCAATCGACACAACCGATCCAAATGGCACGCGCGGCGCGCCCCCGCGTGGATCGGGGGGCGACCGAAACACCCCCCCCCGAAAATAAATATGTCAAAATACAAAAAATCGGAGCACAATCGG
>JANMIF010000034.1:0-1983 GCA_031375695.1 Planctomyces sp. | reverse complement strand
GGGAGAGCACGGAGTGGCTGAAGGTGGCGAAGGACGCCGCCGCCCTCGGTATCCACGTCTACGACGTGAAGACGGGCCGCATCGAGTGGGACGAGCGGGTGCGGGCGTTGTGGGGCGTGGCAGCGGACGTGCCGATCAACTACGAGACCTTCCTCTCCGGACTGCACCCGGATGACAAGGCGGCGACACTGGCAGCGGTCGATAAGGCATTAGACCCGAACGGCGACGGCCAATACGCCGCCGAGTACCGGGTCGAGAACCGCACGGATGGCGTCGTCCGCTGGGTGGCCGCAACGGGGATCGTTTTCTTCGAGGAGAACGAAGCCGTGCGTCTGGTCGGCACGGTGCAGGACATCACCGAACGCAAACAGTTGGAAGCGAAGCTGCACGCCTCGGAAACCATGTACCGCCGACTCTTCGAGACGGCCAAAGACGGCGTGCTCATCCTCGACGCCAACGACGGCAGAATCCTCGAAGCCAACCCGTTCATGACCGAGATGTCGGGTTTCTCAACGGCCGAATTCATCGGCAAGGAACTGTGGGAGATCGGCCTGTTTCGCGACCAACCCGCCAACGAAGCCGCCTTTCGAGACCTGCAACAGAACGGCTATGTCCGCTACGACCACTTGCCGCTCAAATCCAAGAGCGAAGAGCCAGTCGAGGTCGAGTTTGTCAGCAACGTCTATCAATGGGATGGCCGGAGCGTCGCGCAGTGCAACATCCGCGACATCAGCGACCGCAGCCGCCTGGAACAACAAACCAAGACGCAGGCCGCCGAGTTGTCCGACCTGCACCGCCGCAAAGACGAGTTCCTGGCGATGCTCAGTCATGAACTGCGCAGCCCGCTCGCCCCCATCGCCAACGCCGTGGAACTGCTCGGCCTCCAACGAGGCAGCGAGACCCAGATCCAGCAGCAAGCCCGCAGCATCATTCAACGCCAGATGGGACACCTGAAACATCTCGTCGATGACCTGCTGGAAGTCTCCCGCATCACCACCGGCCGAGTTCAACTGCGCAAAGTCCCCGTCACCGTCAGCACCATCGTGGAAGGGGCGGTCGAAACCGTCCGCCCCCTCATCGAACAACGCCGCCACGAACTCACGGTGTCGGTGCCCACAGAACCCATCTGGCTGCAAGCCGACACCGCCCGCATGGAACAAGTGCTGGTCAACCTGCTCACCAACGCGGCCAAGTACACCGCAGAAGGGGGGCATGTCTCGCTGACGGTTGAACTTGAAGAGGCCGCCGTAGCCACGTTCGCCAGAACGTGGGCGAGCGACCAAGAACCCCACGTTCTGGCGAACGTGGCTACGAAGCAGTGCGTCATCCGCGTCCGCGACACCGGCGTCGGCATCTCCCCGGAACTCCTCCCGCACGTCTTCGACCTGTTCACGCAAGCCGAACGATCCTTGGACCGCTCTCAAGGCGGACTCGGCATCGGCCTGGCCTTGGTGCAACGTCTCACCGAACTGCACGGCGGAAGCGTTGAAGCTCACAGCACTCCAGGCCAAGGCAGCGAGTTCATCGTGCGTCTGCCGTTAGCGACGCTGGAGACACCAAACTCGACATCGCCGATCTCAGAAACCGGCCAACCAATCGCACGACCGCTGCGGGTGCTGGTGGTGGATGACAACGTCGACACCGTGCTGAGCTTCTCGATGCTGCTGAAGGCAGCGGGGCATGAGGTGCGAACAGCTCACGACGGGCCGACCGCCGTACAAGTGGCCCTCGATTACCAACCCGACGTGATGTTGTTGGACATCGGCTTGCCGGGCCTCAACGGCTATCAAGTCGCGAAACGAATCCGGCAGGAATCCACTCTCAGAAATATCATGCTCGTCGCCCTCACCGGCTATGGCCAAGAAGCCGACCGGCAAACCGCATTGGACTCCGGCTTCAATCATCACTTGGTCAAGCCCGCCCGTTTGGAACAGTTGCAGAAAATCCTGGCGACCGTCTCGGAGAAAGTGAGTTGATGCCATT
>JANMIF010000017.1:0-3740 GCA_031375695.1 Planctomyces sp. | reverse complement strand
TTCAATCTGCGGAATATGTAGCTCCGCCCCTTGTGACCGGGATGCTGGGCTAAAGCCGTGTTTTCCCGGTGATTATCGAATCATGCTGGCCACAAGGGCCAGACCTACAGATTGCCCAAAGCAATGAATTAGCCAGCCGTGCCTCGATTGCAACCGTTACTGGCGTTGCGTTTTGGGTAGGGCTAGAATTCGAGTCGCTCAGTCAACCAGGGAAGGGAGATGCCTCCAACACATCCTCTCGCTTCGCCACTCTGTCTTGCCTCAAGGAGTCTTCGCCGTGCATGTTGAAATCACCTGTCGCCATGGAACCGTGAAAGAGGATGTTCGGGCCTACATGTCGGAAAAGGTTGAAAAGCTGCTGCATCTGTTTGAGCGGATCACGGCCATCAACGTCACCATCAGCTTTGAAAACACTCACGCTCGCGTGGAAATCCTCGTTGATGCTGAACACAAGCATGACTTTGTGGCTCACGACGAGGACTCGCAGGCTCAAACAGCGTTCGATCGGACGTTGCACAAGATCGAGCAGCAGATTCACAAGTACAAAGAGAAGGTGCAAAACCACCACCGCGCGTCATCGCCGAAAAAGGCCGAATTCGTGGACCCCGACGCCACCGTGTGAACCTGTTAATGTTCGTGGTGAGTTGACCGAAATCTCAAAGGAGTTTGTGTCATTATGAAGTTGTCGGAGTTTGTGGTTCAGGATGCGATTCTTCCCGACGTGAAAGCGGCGAACAAAGAAGCGGCGATTCGCGCGTTAGTCGGCGGATTGATGGATGCGGCCGTGATTACCGGCGATAGCGAAGACAGCATCGTCGCCGCGATTTTGAAGCGTGAAGAACTTGGCTCCACCGGGATCGGGAACGGCGTGGCCGTGCCGCACACGAAACATCCATCGGTAACCAAACTGGTGGCAGCCGTAGCGTTGGTCAAAGACGGGGTAGACTTTGCCAGCCTCGACGGTGGCAAGGTACATATCTTGTTCTTGTTGGTCTCGCCGCCGGATCGGCCGGGAGATCATCTTCGCGGTTTGGAAAACATTTCGCGTCACTTGCGGAATCAAAAATTCTGCCTCTCGTTGCGAGAGGCAAAAACCCGAGACGAAGTCATCTCGCTCCTGCAAGCCGCGGACGCGAATCAACTCAACTGAGCACCGTCGCAGGACGAATTCGGCATGGGCGGAACATGGCTTTCACGCACGGTGATGATCGGGCTGGAGAACGGCTTACACTTGGTTCCCTGTTCGCGGTTGGTGCGACTGGCCAACAGCTATACCGCTGACGTGCGGTTGCGGAAAGGGGACGTTCTGGCTGATGCCAAGAACATCTTCGATCTCATGGGCCTCGCTGCGGGGTTCGGCGAACAGATTGAAATCGACGTCAGCGGCGATGGCGCGGAAGTCGCCCTGGAAAAAATCGTCAAGCTCTTCGAGTCGAATTTTGTCGAGTGAGCTGTCGCCAAGTCCCGCTGCGTATGACGACCCCGATCATCGGAGGTGGGAGCGGCACTCAACCGACACAGGACCAAACCACATCGCGTTTGTGTTCAGTACACGGACTTGGCAGTACACTTCGGCCCCGTAGTAGTGTCCAAACGCCCCATTCACTCCACGAACGTTGCGTCTTCTCGTCATCATGCCAAAACCCAAAGTTGCTCGAACAGATCTCAAGCCCGGCGAAGTGTTGTGCCAGTATTGCACCGCCAAATGTTGCAAGTACTTCGCGCTGCCAATTGAAACGCCGGAGTCCAAAAAGGATTTCGATTATCTGCGGTGGTACATGATTCACGGCAACATTTCGTTGTTCGTGGATGGCGAGACGTGGTTCTTGATGGTTCACAACGTCTGCGATCATTTGCAGGACGATCAGCGTTGTGGCATCTACACCGACCGGCCCCAAATCTGCCGAGAATACACAACCGACGACTGCGAATACGACGGCGACGGAGTGTACGACATGTTCTTTGAGGCTCCCGAACAGATCGCCGAATTCGCGGAAGCCTTCTTGCCACAGCAGCCACGAACGAAAAAAACCCGCGCCGGAAAAAAGGTCGAGTTGCCGATCGTCGGTGTCACGTAGCACTGTGCTGAAGCCGAAGTCATGAGACGTCGGTTGGTCTCGAACTCTCGAACTCTCACGAGTTCGGCTACTCGTAATCGAATGCTCGCTCACTCATGTCTCGCACGATCATCAAGCCGGTCACGCTCAAGGGATTTCGGGATTACTTGCCGAACGCAATGATCGCGCGAGAGAAATTGATAGAGACCGCGCGGCAGGTGTATCGCAGCTACGGCTTTTCGCCGATTGACACGCCAGCCTTGGAATACGCCGAGATTCTGCTCGGCAAAGGGGGGGACGAGTCGGACAAGCAGCTCTTTCGGTTTCGCGATCAAGGGGACCGCGACGTCGCCCTGCGATTCGATTTGACCGTGCCGTTGGCTCGGTTTGTCGCGCAACATGCACATGAATTGGGAACGCCGTTCAAGCGATATCACATCGGCACCGTGTGGCGAGGCGAGAACACTCAAAAGGGACGTTACCGCGAGTTCATGCAGTGCGACTTCGACACGATCGGCACGACGTCGAACGTGGCCGACATCGAAACGCTGTTGGTCATTCACGACTTGATGGAACGGATCGGTTTCACGAAGTTCACGATCCGAATCAACAACCGACTGGTGTTGAATGGCCTGCTGGAAAAGTTGGGCTTAGCCGATAAGGCTGGCGGCGTGTTGCGAGCGCTCGACAAGCTGGCGAAAGCGGGACGCGAGAAAGTCGTCGCGGAAATGGTCGAAAGAGTCGGGGCGACGGCCGAACAATCCAATGATGTGCTCGCGATGGCGGAACTCAAAGGAGAGCCGTTTGACCTGTTGGCTCAATTGGAAACTCGGCTGGCTGAAAGTGACGTTGGGATGACCGGTGTCGCTCGGCTGCGAGAGCTCTTCACCGTTGCGCGGCAAGTTGGGCTGCCCGTCGATCGAGTCTCGTTGGATCTCTCGATCGCGCGCGGACTCGATTATTACACTGGGACGATCTACGAAACGTTTCTTGGCGACTTGCCAGGAATTGGCAGCGTCTGTTCGGGAGGCCGCTACGACAACTTGGCCGAATTGTTCACGACACAAAAACTGCCGGGAGTCGGCGCGAGCTTGGGTCTCGATCGCCTGCTGGCCGCGATGGAAGAGTTGGGCTTGATAGCCGCCGCCTCGACGCCAGCCAAAGTCTTGATCGCGTACTTCGATGCCTCGCGGCTGGGGGATTATCAGCGAGTCGCTCGTGACCTGCGCGCAGCCGGTATCGCCTGCGAGGTGTATCCTGAAGCGGTCTCGATCGGGGACCAATTGAAATACGCCAGCCGCAAAGGATTTTCGCTGGCAGTCATTGCCGGTGACCGCGAATTCTCCGCCGGACACTGGCAAGTCAAGACGCTCGCAACCCGTGAACAAGCAACCGTCACGGCAAGTGAACTCATCGAACATCTGCGATCGTCGATGAATCAATCGCAGTAGCTGAAACAGCAGCCATTGATTTGGCCGATCGCTCTGGACAACCTCAGCAACCACCAACGCTCCGGCGTCCGCGAAAACTTGCCGGCTAGCTGCAATACCGTTCAATTCGTCTTAACAAAATCGCAGCCTCCTGCGACTGTGTGGATGTAACAAGTCCCACGTAGCAAGGAGGCTGCGATGAGTTTTTTTGAGTCAGGATGCCGACGTTGCAGTGCGCTGGTCCACGGCGGAG
>JANMIF010000016.1:0-31211 GCA_031375695.1 Planctomyces sp. | reverse complement strand
TTCAATCTGCGGAATATGTAGCTCCGCCCCTTGTGACCGGGATGCTGGGCTAAAGCCGTGTTTTCCCGGTGATTATCGAATCATGCTGGCCACAAGGGCCAGACCTACAGATTGCCCAAAGCAATGAATTAGCCAGCCGTGGTCCAAATTGCGCGCACGTTGACAGGTTTTGGAGATTGCCCAATAATCCGCTGCCTTAGCCCATCCGCTTCGAGACGGAATCGCTTGGCAGGATTGCTGGTTGTGTTCGCAAACTTCGCGAGCAGCCAGTTCGCACTTTCCCAGTTTAGTTGCAAAGGTCAAAGGTTATGGCCGGAAACGTCATGGAATTTACGGACGCCAATTTTCAAGCCGAAGTGTTGCAGAGCAGCCAGCCCGTGCTCGTCGATTTTTGGGCTCCGTGGTGTGGCCCGTGCAAAATGTTGGCCCCAACGATTTCCGAAGTGGCCGATGAATACGCCGGTCGCATTCGAGTCGGCAAAATGGACACCGATCAAAACCCCGGCATCCCGACGCAATTCGGCATCAGCGGCATCCCAACCGTGATTCTGTTCAAGGGTGGCCAAGCCATTGATCGATCCGTCGGCCTCGTGCCGAAGGCCAAACTGGCCGGAATGTTGGACAAGTCGCTGTAGTCCGTAGGATGGGCACTCTTGCCCGTCCGACCAGACTTGACACGTCACGACAGGCAAGAGTGCCCGTCCTACTTCCTGGGAAAGGACTCCCGGAATGACCGACAACTTACAGTCTGATCGCATTTACGCATCTGAGCCGCAGACGAAGATAGCTAAAGATCCGGCGTCGCGGTTTGTACCGCTGTCGGATGGTCGTGTCGTTCGATTTGATCCGGCCCAAGATATTGCTGGATTGCCGCTGGATGAGATGCCTGATCCAGCTGCGGTGCCGATTGCCGAGCTTCCGGAAGCCCCCGCTGTACCACCGCCATCCCTGATTGCCAGCGCGTTGCCGGGGGATGATCTGCTCAGTCATGCGGCCAAAATGGTCGACCAATTGCGCGGGCAGTATTCGGAGATGCAGCGTCGCGAACAGGCATTCGCTTCTCAATCGCAACAGCTTGAAGAGGAACGACGCAGCTTGCGGCTTTGGAAGCAAGAGGCCGAAAACGAACTGGCGTCGAAGGGCGAGGAACTGCGTCAACGCGAAACCGCACTGACCGAGCAGGGGGCCAAGTATTACGTCGCAGTCGATCAATTGCAGGCACAGCGGTTAGAGATCGACCGGCAACGCGAACTGCTCGACGCCGACCGCAACCGGATGATGTTAGAGATTGCTCAGCGAGTGGCCGCTGAGCGTGAGCGGCTGCAAAACGCGTTGGAGGCGACTGAATCGGAGCGGCTGCGGTTACAAGGAGATTTTGATCGGCGCAAGCTGTCGCTTGAAGCGGACCTGCAAGCTCAGCGGCTGGAAGTCGAAATGGCCAAGTCGCGAGTACGGCAGGATGTCACCGAGGAAATCCTGACGGCCGAGCTTCGCAAAGACCGCGACTCCTTGCTGCGTGAGCGGGCGGAATTCGTCGAGCTTCGCGGCGACTGGACCGCGCAGCGCGAACGCGAACGAGCCGAGTTGGAACACGAGCGGCAAATTCAAAACGAGGCGGTCGATCGGCTGCGCGAAGAACTGCTGGTTCAGCGGCAACAGCAAGTACAAGCCCTCGACGTCGAGCGAACTGAACACTCCGAGCGGCTGCAACAAGCTCAAATCGACTTCGATTCGCAACGAGAACAACAACTGATCGAACTCCGTCACGAACGAGCCGTTCTCGAAAACCGGCTGCGTTTCCAGCAAGAGCATTTGACGAAGGCCCGCCAAGAAATCGAGACGGCTCAAAACGAATTCCGCCGCGAGTCCGAACGAACGCGGTCGCAGTTGGAAGAATCGGAGTCAATCCTGCGGATGCGGCAACAGCAGTTGGACCGCGTGCGAGCGCTGCTCGAAGAACGCGAACGCTCAGTCGCCCGCGAACGCGAAATGCTGTTCAAATCGCAGCAGGCGTTTGAGCAATGCACGGCGACTGATCGTGAGGCCATCAAGGCCGAGCGGGAAGAATGGGACTGCGAACGGAGCATGCAACTGACCGATCTGCGCCGGCAGCAAGACATGCTCGCGCTGCATGTCCAGAATTTAGAAGGCCGCCGCGAACGACTCGACAAGTTGCGGTCCGAGCTAGAAGAAACGCATCGCAACTCGCTCGAATTGCGGATGGCCATCGAAGAAGCGTGGGCGCAGATTACTCAAGCCGTCGGCCAGGACACCGCTAAACAGCGAGTGGATCAAGCTCAGCAACAACTCTCCAGCCACTACCGGGCCTTGCGAGAATCGCTGATCGAACAGCGAGCGG
This sequence comes from Planctomyces sp., assembly GCA_031375695.1. Taxonomy (GTDB): domain Bacteria; phylum Planctomycetota; class Planctomycetia; order Planctomycetales; family Planctomycetaceae; genus SXKJ01. Next base: position 28,852 of record JANMIF010000016.1, on the reverse strand, counting down.
AGTTGGACGAACTTAGCGAACAGATCGTGCGTCAAAAAGACGAATTCCGCTCCGAGCAACAAACGCTGACCGAGTTCGCGACTCAGCAAGACCGCCAAATTCGCGAGCGAGAATCCGCGCTGCGTCTGCAAGCTGAACAACTCGACCTGCGCGAATCGGCTTGGAAGTCGGCGAGTCATCGTTGGATCAATGAAAAGATCGAAGCCGAAGCGATCATCCGCGACCTGCTGCAACAACTGACGTCGCTTACCGAGCCAGCGTCACCCGTCACCATGTGGCCGCGACACGAGATGCCCGCTTACGAGTGAGTTGTCGCGCTGATCCGGCGGGTTGGAGATTGTACAATCCGCGACCGACAATCGCAGGAAGGGCAGAAATCGCGATGCTCGAATCGGTCATTTCTTGGACATTGGGCCTTGGAACTTCGTCATTGGGTTATGGTTTCGCCGCACGAGTCTCATTGCGGTGGCTTACCGTGATCGGATTGACGTTCGGTTCGGGATGTGGCTCGCGTGTTTCTCACGAGGCGTTGCCAAAGACATCGTTGTCCGTGACGTCATTGAAAGACGACGATGCCGAGAAGTCGCTGCTGTCCGATTCCGCCCGGCGGTATTTGTGGGATATCGAGCACTTGGCTTTCGTGGCTGAGCAAAAGTTGCTGCCGCGAGTGAACGCGGGATTCGTGAAATCGGATCGCTCGGCGCTGCGGCCGTTGTTTGCGGAGGATTTTCGGGCGGAATTGCTCTCAGAGATGCCGGCCGAGGAAACACGAAGTGGGCCGATTCGATGTCAATTATGGTCGCGTGTGAATGGTCAGTCGCGTTCGGTGTCTGTCGAAGAATTTTTGGATCACTTGCTGGCGTTTCGTGGTCGCTTGGGAGCGGAATCGTGCGATTGCAGTTCGAGTATCGGTTTGGTGAAGTGGGGACCGGTGAAGCATGGAGACATGTCCGGGCCGTGGCAAAGTGTTTGGCGAATTCGTTTTGCTGGTCGTCGAAATGCGCGGCCAGTGGAAGTGGTCTTGCAAGTGCGGCTGGGCATGGATTCTGTGAACGAAGCGTTGCCGGAACGAACTCACTGGATTCGGAGTGCCGTGGTCGAGCAGGCGACGATCGTGGAAGCCGATTCGCCACTGATGAAGAATGTCACGGCTGAGTCGGGGATTGATAACTCCCTGTTTCACGACAACTGGCGAAAGCAGAAGGAATTCCTGGCGAACACCGGCGGAGCTTACCTGAGCGACTTCAATCAGGACGGGTTGTTGGACGTGTTGATCGCAGATCAAGTTGGCGGGATACGACTCTATCAAGGCTTGGGAGACAGTCGATTTCGCGACGTGACGCAGTCGGTCGGATTGCCTGTTCTGGAACCTGGCCGTAACGATCAGGGGTCGCCGTTGTGGGCGGCAGCCAGTTGGGCGGATCTGGATGGCGACGGCGACGAGGACTTGGTCAGCGAAGACAAATTATTCGAGAACCTCGGCGACGGAACTTTTCGCGATGTCACGAAGCAGTCCAATTTGTTGCTCACGCCGACAACCGGCTACGCGGTGGCGGACTTTGACAACGACGGACGAGTCGATCTGTATGTGTGTCATTCCGGGGCGTACCGGATCGGACAGCGCGAGCGGAGTAAAGTTGAGTGGATCGACGGCGGATTGGGGATCGACAATGTGCTCTGGCGAAATCTGGGTGATTGGCAATTCGAGGATGTGACGGAAAAGACAAATACTGGCGGCGGTGGGCGATCGACATTTGCGGCCGTGTGGTTCGATGCGAATCGGGATGGCCGCCCCGATCTGTTGCCGATCAACGAGTTCGGCCGGAATCCCGTCTTGATGCAGCAGCCGGACGGACGCTTCAAAGAACAGCCGCTCGATCCGGTGTTCGATGGCTTGTCGATGGGGGTTACTGCTGGCGACTACAACAACGATGGACTCACGGACATTTATGTTGCCAACATGTACTCGAAGGCGGGAGCTCGACTGCTAGCCAACGTGGACGAGGCGAGTTATCCGGCGGACGTGTTGGCGAAAATTAAAGAGTCGGTGTTGGGGAGCAAGCTGTATCGAGCTCGCGGCGACGGAAAATTCGATGTGTTGTCTGCGGATCGAACATTTGCCGCAGTCGGCTGGGCCTACGGAGCCAACTTTGCTGACTTCAATGGCGACGGATTCGCCGATCTGTACGCGACGGCCGGATTCAAGTCCGAGCAACGTGGCAAGCCGGACGGCTGACGTTGCATCTGGCAGGCTGTCGTGACACAGCCATTCAATCAACGAAAGCACTTGGACCCCGCCGGGCCGCTTGACACGGCGGCCGGAGAGTTTTGGTATGTGAATCCCTGGAAAGTCGGAGATACGAATTTGTCGGCCTACGAACGCAATCGCATCCTGCTCAATGCGGGGGGCGAACGGTTTTGGGATGTGTCTCATCTGACCGGCGGAGCGGACATGGACAGTGACTCACGCGGGGTGGTTTGCGGCGACTTCAATCTCGATGGGATGCCGGACGTCATCGTTCGCAATGCCGGCGGGGTTCCTGTGGCGGTCTTTGAAAATCGTTGGCCGAAGACTCATTGGTTGAAGGTCTCGCTGCGGGGAGTCCAATCGAATCGGCTGGGCCTGGGGGCGCGCATCCGTGTCGAGTCGGGGGGCAATCGAACTCAATGGCACGAGCTGTATCCGACGTGTAGCTTTTTGTCGCAGATGCCAAGCATCTCCCATTTCGGATTGGGGGACGCGGTTCGTGTCGATCGGCTAACCGTGATCTGGCCGAGTGGACTTGAGCAATCGTTTGATGGCGTGGAAGTGGATCAACATCTAAAAATCACCGAAGGGGACGATGTCCCTCGCAAAGTAGAGCCGGCACGGTAGCCTGTGAGCATGACATCGCCCTTGCCTGAAGCCTTGGGTTCCGAAACGTCAAAACGGACGCGGCGTTGGACGTGGCTGTTTTTGGCCGGAGTGTTGTTGTCCAGCTCTTGGTGGCTGACATGCGAGATCGCAATCTGGCGAGCCTTCGTGTGCCTGGAAGCTCGCGAGCATTCGGCCGCGCTCTCCTGGTTGACGCTGGCTAGCCGGCTGCGGTCCGGTTCGGCGGAGACGCATTATCTGTTGGCGCGAACTCATCGCCGATTGAGACAGTTTGAGGCGGTAACTCGACACTTGGAGCGGTCGCTTGCGCTCGGTTATTCGTCGCGATTGCTGGAACGCGAGCAGTGGCTTGCACAGGCTCAGACCGGACAGTTCGCCGCAATGAAGTCACATTGGAGTGACCTGTTCGCGAATGCTGGCTCGGACGGGCCGGAAATCAGCAAGGCGTTTGTAACCGGCACGCTGGCTCAACTTCGGCTGCGCGACGCCACGAAAGTTCTGGATGCCTGGCAGGCTGACTTTCCCGACGATCCCGATCAATACTTCTTGCGCGGCCAACTGGCATTCGTGCAATTGGATCATGCGGCAGCCGCAATTCAATTTCGCCAGACGATCCAACGGCAGTCCAGTCACGACGAAGCCCGATTTCTCTTGGCGACATGCTTGATGAACATCGGAGAAATCGCCGAAGCAGCCGCTCAATTGGAGCGGGTGCTGCAACGGCAACCGGATCACGTCGATGCGGAAGTCGCGCTGGCTAGTTGCTTCGCGAAGCTGGATCGCTTGGATGAGGCTCGGCAGCGATTACAAACGGTGATGAAGCATTCACCGAAGCATGTCGGAGCCTTGCTCGAATTTGGCAATCTCGAACTCGCGGCGAAGCATTCGGTCGAGGCTCTGCCCGTTTTGCGGCGAGCGGCGGAGCTCAAGCCCGAAGATCGCGAAGTGATTTACTCGCTGGCCAAAGCCTTGCAAGCAACCGGTGCGAACGAAGAGGCTCATCAAAAGTTCGCGTTCGTGGACGAGGCGACCAAGGCCTTACTGCGATTGAAGATTCTCTCCAATCGACTCCTCAAAGAGCCGGATAACCTGGACCTTCGATTCGAGATCGCTCAAATCACATGGAGCTATCAGTCTCGCGCCGAAGGGGCCAAGTGGTGGCTCAGTCTACTGGAGATCGAACCGCGACATGTGGCGACACATCAAGCTCTGGCCGAACATTTTCGGCGGACAAACGACCTTGAACGCGCGGCTCGGCATGAGGCGCAATCTCGGAGAACGGAGCATGAAGAATGACGAGCGACTCGAATCATTCCTCATTCTACGTTCTCCGTTCCTCGTTCTTCATTCCGCTGCGAGGCGGATTTCTTGTGGGATTGTTCTGGCTCGTGGGTTGCTCCAAGGAAACGCCGACGGTGACGACTCCCGCCGAACGAATTGTCGTAGAAGAGCCGCCACGGATCGCTTTCGAAGAGATCGCGGCCGAATCGGGCGTTGTTTTTACTCCGCGCAACGGTCGAGAAGCCGGTCATTTCGCTATCTTGGAATCGCTGGGAACGGGCGTCGGTGTTCTCGACTTCGATCAAGATGGCCGGCCAGACCTGTTCTTTCCAGGCGGTGGTGAATTCGGACCCGGCCCTAGCATTCGCGGGCTTTCGGGCAAGCTGTTTCGCAACCTCGGCGAATGGAAGTTTGACGATGTTACGGTGCCAGCGCGACTGACCGATGACAGTCTGTATTCACACGGCGCGGCGGTAGGGGACTTTGACAACGACGGCTTCCCCGATCTGCTAATCACGGGCTACGGCGGCCTGCGATTGTTCCGCAACAGCGGCGATGGCTCGTTCGAGGAAACGGCGGAGGCGGCCGGACTACACAACTCGCTGTGGAGCAGCAGCGCTGCTTGGGGAGACCTCAATCGCGATGGCGTGCCGGATTTGTATGTGGTGAACTACGTGGATTGGTCATTCACCAAACATCCGTTTTGCGGCCAGATGTCCGACCGTCGTGACGTCTGCAGCCCCAGCGAGTTTGATGGTCTTCCGGATCGGCTGTTCTTCGGAAACGGCGACGGTACGTTTCGAGATGTTTCCCAAGAGAGCGGCTTGGTTAAGAGCGGAAAAGGTTTGGGTGTCGTGATCGGCGACGTTGATTTGGACGGCGATCAAGACATCTATGTGGGCAACGACACAACTCCCAATTTTCTGTACTTGAACGACGGCACCGGCAAGCTGACCGAATCAGGTATCCCCTCTGGTACGGCTCTGGGAAGCAATGCGCGAGCCGATGGGACGATGGGCGTCGACCTGGGGGACTTCAACAATGACGGTCTGCCAGACATTTGGGCCGCGAATTTCGAGAATCAAAGTTTCGCTCTGTACCGCAACGAAGGCGGCGGCGTGTTTCTACACAGCAGCGACCAGTTGGGGATTTCCGCGATCAAAGGGATCCACGTTGGCTTTGGCACTTTTTTTGGCGACTTCGATCTTGATGGCGACGAGGATCTGTTTGTCGCGAACGGACACGTCATGTATTACCCCAGCAATTCGGCGATCCGGCAACGGCCGCTGCTGTTGGAAAATCTGAACGGGCGGCGAGTTCGCAACATCGCCGCAAGCTCTGGCCCGTACTTCACCAGCGAACATCTTGGGCGAGGCGCGGCGGTCGCCGATTTCGATGACGACGGCCGACCGGACATCGTGGTCGTTCACACGAACGAGCCGGTCGCTCTGCTGAGGAACAAATCCGCCATTGGAGAAAAACGGTGGTCGCTCTCAATCCGACTGATCGGAAGACATTCCGCACGCGATGCCATCGGGACGGTCGTTCGATTTCGGCCTCCGAACGCTCAACCAGTGCGTTTGCTGCGCGGCGGCGGCAGCTATCTCAGTTCCAACGAAACGACGATCCGGTTCACTTGGGATAAGCCGGAATCGCAAATGAAATTGGATGTGTACTGGCCGCACATAGCCAATTCGACGGGAACGCTGTCGGAATCGCTCACCCCCGGGAAATGGATCCAGATCGAAGGCGATCATTGGGCCAAGTACTGGCGTCCGTCCCACAAAGAGTCGGACGACGGTTTGTCCAACACCACGAATTAAGGTAGACAATCAACCAAACAAAGGACCTGTGATCGATGAATATTGCTCGAATAACACCGGATGAACTGCGAACCGCGATCGCTCGCGTGCCGCGAATACCGTTGGCTCATTTGCCAACGCCGTTGGAAGCGGTGCCTCGGTTTCGCCAGGCATTGGGGCCGATGGCACCGCAACTTTGGATCAAGCGGGATGACTGCACGGGGTTGTTGTTTGGCGGCAATAAGGCGCGGCACAATGAATTTCTGATTGCCGATGCGCTGGCCAAGGGAGTCGATTTGGTCGTGTGGGGCGCGGGAGTTCAGAGCAACAACTGCCGCCAAACGGCAGCGGCCTGCGCAAAGGTCGGGCTTGATATTCACTTGGTTTTGGGGCGGGGTCGAGCGGCGGTCACGCCGGATGTCGTGCAAGGGAATCTGCTGCTCGATCAGATTGTCGGCGCGAGTTTCGAGATTGTTGAGGAATCAATCGGGCCGGCGTTGGATCGGAAGATTGCGGAAGTGGCCGAGCGGTTTCGTGCGCGCGGGCGTAAGGTTTACGTCTGGGATCGGCCGGTCGTGTTGCCGTTAGCGGCGATTAGTTATGCACTTTGCGTGGCGGAGATCGTGGAGCAATCGGCTGCGAGCGGTTTTACCCCGACGGCGATCTACGATTCGTCGGCCGGGTCAACAGGCGCAGGGGTCGCTTTGGGTGCAAAGGCACTCGGACTGAGTTGCTCGGTCACGAGCGTGGCTCCGATGATCTGGCCTTGGGACTGTCCGGCAGAAATGTCCGAAACAGCGAATCGCGCGGCAGAGTTGTGCGGACTCGCAACGCGTCTTGAGCCGAGCGATATTCGGTTCGACAAGGATCATCTCGGACCAGGCTATGCGGCTGTGTCCGATCAAGGTCTCGAAGCGATGACGCTGTTAGCTCGGACCGAGGGAATTTTGGTTGAGCCAGTATACACCGCCAAGGCAATGGCGGCGGTGATCGATCACATTCGGCGAGGGAGCTTCCAGCCGGAGGACAATGTTGTCTTCATTCACACTGGCGGAACCCCAGCGATCTTCGCCGAGGCGGAGATGCTGGCGGCTCGCATTCCGCGACGAGTGATTGAGTGACGCATTGCGGCGTGGTGCTCCGCGTCGCGATTCACGAAGCGAAGCGTCGTGCCACATTTCCACTATGCCGCGGCCGAGCCGTCTTGCGAGAAGAGTCGGGATTCGCCGCGGATAACTTCCGGTGTGAGTACATACTTCTTGCCCGCTTCTTGATCGGGCAACTCGAAGAGGATGTCGAACATCGCACCCTCGATCACGCTGCGAAGTCCGCGGGCACCAGTATCCTTTTGGATCGCAATACGGGCGATTTCGCGAATCGCGTCCGGCGTGAATTCCAGCGACGCCTCTTCGATCTCGAAGAATTTTTGGTACTGTCGAACGAGAGCGTTCTTCGGCTCGGTCAACACACGGACGAGGTCGGATTCGCTGAGCTTGCTCAGCGTCGTCAGTACCGGCAGTCGGCCGACGAGTTCGGGGATCATGCCGTATTCGAGGATGTCTTCGACCGAGACTTCATGCATCACTTCGCTGCGTTTTTGCTTGTCTTCATGAGACGAGTTGTCCTGGCCAAAGCCAATCATCTTGCGGCCCAGACGGCGGCCGATGATGTCTTCCAGGCCGACGAACGTGCCGCCGCAAATAAACAGAATGTTGGTCGTGTCGAGCTGGATGTATTGCTGTTCGGGGTGCTTGCGGCCCCCTTGCGGCGGGACATTGGCAACCGTTCCTTCCAGCATCTTAAGCAATGCCTGCTGTACTCCTTCGCCGCTGACATCGCGAGTAATCGACACGTTGTTCGAGGTCTTACCGATCTTGTCGATCTCGTCAATGAACACGATGCCGCGTTGAGCCGCTTCGACATCGAAATCGCAAGCGTGTAACAGTTTGAGCAGCAAGTTTTCGACGTCTTCACCGACGTAGCCCGCTTCGGTCAACGTGGTGGCGTCACCGATCGCGAATGGCACTTGCAAGAACTTCGCCAGCGTCTTGGCGATCAGCGTCTTGCCTGAGCCGGTCGGGCCAATCATCAGGATGTTCGACTTCTCGATCTCAACATCGTTGTCGATGTCCACGTTGAGCATCAGTCGCTTGTAATGGTTGTGAACGGCGACTGCGAAGACTTTCTTCGTGCGGCCTTGACCGACTACATACTTGTCGAGATGTTCGACGATATCGCGCGGCGACGGAACTTTCGTGAACAGTTTATGTGGTGTTCCACGACGGCGGCGCTCCTGGTCCAAAATGGACTGGCAGAGTTCGACGCATTCGCCACAGACGTAAACGTCTTCTGGCCCCTCAACGAGAGGCCCGACGTCACGGTAGCTCTTGCGGCAGAAACTGCAGGAGGCGTTTTTTTTGCCGGTGGTGCCACGTTTGCCAGTGGTCGCCGTGGGTGTGGTCGTAAAATCTTTTCCAGAAGCCATGTCGGTTCCTTCAACGCTGTCGATCTCAAACCACCTTGGGAGGGTTGGCAGAACGGTCCGTCCGCCTGGTGAGGAGACACCGTCCGTGCGCTCCTGGTTTGACGGGAATACTGGGCGATTGTCCCCCGTCAATTCTTGAACTTATCTTAGTCCGTTGGTCTTGGTCCACAGACCGCAACCGTCACGAGCCTTCGCTCGCGTCCATAACTCCCCACCGGTATCGGCAACCTCCGGCATGAGGATCAGTCTTCCGGGACTGCCGTCGTCCCAGAGGAACCATCGTCAGAGCACCCCCCTGTGGAATTGTCCTTATCGTCGGAGCGACCTGTCTTTTGAACCAGCCGCTCACGCACCGAACGATACTCGTCCGGAGTCAATTCCCCTTGTTGGTGCAGATTTCGGAATTCCAACAGCAAGTCTTCCGGCGAGTTCTGCTGGATGGCTTCGTCACGCCACCACTTCGTGAACCAAGCCAGTAATCCAAACATCCCGACAATGAGAATCGCCAAAGCCAGCCAACTTCCCCGCGAAGTCTGCATGAACTCCACGAGAGTCAGACTTTTCTTCGCGGCCAATAACACGGCTCACACCTCAGTCAATTCGTGATCGCTCGCAACGGGCGGATTATTCTCCGCTTCTGAAGTTGCGGCAAGACCGGTCTGCGACCACTTTCCCGATCGAAACAACTGGCTGACCCAAATTGCTCGCACGGTGTTGTCGCAACACATGCCGATCCAGGCTCCCGTCAAACCGCCATCAAGCGTGATTCCACATAAGTACGCTAGTGGAATCCGCACGAGGAAGACTCCTGTTAAGCTGACGATCATCGGCCAACGCGTTTCGCCTGCACCTTGCAAGGCAAACGTGGTGACGATGGCGATCACCATCGGGACTTGAAACAAGGAGTTGAACTGAAACGCCGGAACGCCGATCGCCCAAACGCTCGGGTCGCGGTGCATCTGCGAGTAAATCGCGGTTGCCGCAAAGAAAAAGATCGCCGTCAAGCCGACTGCCAGCAACGCACATTGCCGAACGGCTTCGTTCCCACCGGCTAAAGCACGATCCGGCCGCCGCGCGCCGAGCGATTGGCCAACCAGAGTTGCTGCGGCCATGCCCCAGGCACACGCCGGCAAAAACGAAATCGCTTCCACCTGCATCCCGATCGAATGCGCCGCCAGGATTGTTGTTTGCTGGGCCTTATCGCGGCTCAGTCGAGCAATGATCATCAAAAATCCAAGCTGACCCAGCCAACGCAAGAAGCCGTCGACTCCGGCCGGGAATCCAATCCGAAAGATGCGTCGCGCGACCTCACCTCTCAAGGACACTTCTCGCGATCGCAATGACAGGCCGAATCGGCCGCTCGCCAACACCGCCAACGTCAGCAAGCCGCCGAGTACTCGCGCGATCGCCGTCCCGATCGCAATCCCGTCTAGGCCCATCTTCGGCACGCCGAGCTGTTCGTTGAGAGACCACCATTCGGCCGGACCAACGCCGGACAACAACGTCGTCACAAACATATTGAGTACATTGACACAGATCAAAATGACCATCGGCACGCGCATCTGTCCGGTCCCGCGTAAAGCCGCGCAACCGGCGACAGTAAGGCACGAAAACAAATAGCCCGCCCCGTCGATGCGCAGAAATCGGACAACAAAGCTGGCTGTATCGCCCTCCAATTTCATGAGCGCTGCATATAACGGCGCGGCAAACCAGATCAGTCCGTAAACGCTGCAGCCGATCACGACGCCCCAAGCCAGGGCTTTGTTCGCCGCCGTATTCGCCGCCGAGAATTCGCCGGCTCCCCAATGTCGCGCGACGACCGCGACCGCTCCCGTGCTTACCAACGAAAACATGTTTGCCGCCAGCCAACCGACATATGCGCCGAGTCCCACGGCAGTCGTCGCTTCCTTGCTGATCCAACCGGACAGATAAGTGTCGGTGAACCCAACCAGAAAACTCAAGAACTGCTCAACCAACACCGGCCACGCCAAGAGAAGCACCGTCGGCCGCAACGGCGCGGTCAGCAATCGTGAGTTTTCCATGTGCTCACGCTATCGGGAGGATTGTGTTGCACGCAATTGTGACATTGCGACAAGTCGATTGCAGCGCCACATGCTGGGCCTATAATCCCGGCCCGCTTCGCGACGGCTGTACGTTCGCGAGGTGTTTGTAAGTCGTGCCGTTTAGAAGGAGTCAATCTTGCGATGGCTGTGGAACGCCTTGTCCACGTCGGTGGGCAGGAAGTTTGTGATGGCGATCACAGGGCTGCTCCTGTGTGGCTTTCTGGTCGCGCATTTGGGCGGTAACTTGTTGCTGTACGTCGGCGATAAAGGGAAGTCGTACAACGAATACGCTCATACTTTGCACAAAAACGCCGGCCTGTTGGCGATTGCCGAAATCGGACTATTCGGCTTGTTCATCGCTCATATCGTGATCGCGTTGCAGGTATCGGCCGAAAATCGGCTGGCTCGCAAGACCGGCTACGTGATGCGGCAATCGAAACAAGAAGGTCGGTTAGCGGCGGACGGCTGGCGGCCGGATACCTGGATGCTGGCCAGCGGCCTCATCGTGCTCGGTTTCATGGTTCTCCATCTGATTGATTTCAGTTGGGAACTACGGCCGGAGACTCATTTTTACAAATCGACCGACGGAAAATTGCTGGAGCCCTACGACAAAGCTGTAGCCATTCTTTCGACGTCGAATCCGCTGTCGGTGATTGTGTATGCGATCGGCACGTTTGTGTTGATCCTGCATCTGGGTCACGGAGTTCAAAGCGCGCTTCAAACGCTCGGATTCAATCACCCTAAGTACACGCCGCTGATCAAACTGCTGGGACTGCTGTTCGCGATCGCAATCGGGCTAGGATTCTTTTCGTTTCCGGTGTTCTGGGCGCTGAGTCATTGATCTGTGTCTGTGGCTCGCGTGAGTTGACTTGTGGTCCGGTAACTCGCAAACCACAACCGGTCGCGCGCGAACTAGGTGGGCCACAAATATTTCTGAATGATTGCTACAAGCGCGATTGCCTTTTGTGAAGGCGACGTTAAATTCTCGCCCGCTCTAGCCGGTCCCCAACTGTTGTGATTCGAGACAGGAGCCTCTCATGCCTGATCGTCGTTGTCCCGAGTGTGAGAGTCCGGCACCGGACCTCGTGGCCTCCTTCAAATCTGTGACTCGTCGACGCTTTGTGCAGTCACTTAGTGCGGGGGCCGCGACGCTGGCACTCCCGCGAGTCATCAACGCCGATGAATCCTCAGCCGTTGACGCGAAAACTCCGGAATCGCTGGTCCAAAAACTTTACGAATCGCTGAGCGAGAAGCAGCGTGAAGAAATCTGCTTTCCGTGGGAATACACCGACGATCGCAAGCTGCTACGGACGCATGTCTCGAACAATTGGCAAATCACCGATGTGAAAACGCTGGGCTTGGGGACGGGGTTCTTCACGGGCGATCAAAAGGACATGATCGAAGCGATCTTCTGGGGCCTGTACAACAAGGACTGGCACGATCGAATTCGCCGCCAGTTGAAGGACGACGCGGGCGGCTACGGCAAGCAACAGACAATCGCGATCTTTGGGAATCCTGGCACCGATCAATTTGAGATGGTCATGACCGGCCGACACCTGACGATTCGCTGCGATGGCAACACGTCTGAACATGTGGCGTTCGGCGGCCCGATCTTTTACGGACATGCCGCAAACGAAAAGTTCAATGAACCTGCCAGCCATCCTGACAACGTCTTCTGGCCACAAGCGCTAAAGGCCAACGATCTGTTCAAGATGCTAGACGGCAAACAGCGCGACCTGGCGCTGATTCAAAAATCGCCGCCGGAAAGCGCCGTCGCGTTTCGCGGGTCGAAAGACCCGATCGCAGGGCTTCCCGCTTCCGAGTTGCGTAAAGATCAGCGTGCACATCTCCAAGGGGTGTTGGACCTGTTGCTGGAACCGTATCGCTTGTCCGATCAGCAAGAAGCCAAAAAATGCTTGGAGGCACAAGGGGGTTTGGATAAATGCCGCTTGGCATTTTTCCAGGAAGGTGATTTGGGGAACGACGGCGTGTGGGACATCTGGCGTTTGGAAGGCCCGTCGTTCGTGTGGCATTTCCGTGGGACACCCCACGTTCATGTCTGGGTCAATGTGGCCGACGATGCGTCGGTCGCGACCAATGCTCGTGGCTAGCGGTTCTGGACCGCTTTGTTCTTTTGACCGCGAGTGAATTCGTGAGTTTGCATCCGTTGAGAATTTCGCTGGGATGGGTCGTTTGTGGGCGTTTTAGGACAGCCTGCTGGGCCGGCGGCTTGCCGGTGGGAGGTGACGTGACTTGACCGATTGGTGGACTTCGCCGCTTCGACAATTTTTTTCCCGTGGAGGTTTGACGTAGACCGTGTCCTGCTTCCGTGATCGATTTTTCCACAAACTCTTTCCCTGCGAGTCGAATCTTGAGTCAGACATTTTCCGCCGCTGCCATCCAAACGCAATCCCGCCAACAATCGCCAGAAATTCTGGACGATGGACCGCGATTGTCCGTCAATCAAGTCACGACGCTAAGGTGGAACTTTGCCGATGATCTGCTGCGGTATCGCGAAGCGGGCATCAACGCGATGGGAGTGTGGCTGCCGAAGCTGGTCGAATTTGGTGAAGAGCGGGCAGAAGTGCTGCTGCAAGAACACAACCTATCGGTGTCGTCCGTCTCCTGGGCCGGTGGTTTCACGGGAGCTTTCGGGCACGAACTGGATGACGTGGTGGCGGAGACTCGTGATTGGATTCGGCTCGCCGGACGGTTGCGAGCCGAAACGCTGGTCGTAGTGTCGGGGCCGGTGAATCGGCACATCAACAAACATGCGCGGCGGCTGGTCGTGGATTCGCTCAAGGAATTGGCGGACGATGCGGCCGAGCACAATGTGACCCTGTCGTTGCAGCCGATGCGTCGTGAGTTCAAGGATTCCTGGACGTTTCTAAACACTCTGGACGCGGCGGTGGCGTTGATCGACGAAGTGCAACATCCGTGTGTGCAGCTGGCGTTCGATGCCTATCATCTGGCGCGCGAGCCGGGTTTGCACGATCGCTTGCCGGAATTGATCTCGCAGATTGGTATAGTACAGGTTAGCGATTCCGTCGCCGGTTCCACGGCGGAATATGGTCGCGTCTTGCCGGGTGAAGGCTGTTTGCCAATCGCAGCGATTCTTAATGGCCTGATCGAAGCGGGCTATCGCGGTTACATTGACTATCAACTCTGGTCGGAAGCCTCCTGGCAGTCGAACGATTTGAGTTGGCTGAAACGCTGCCGAGAAAACTTCCAGCGACTCTGCGTCGCGCCGCGCTGTCAAAGTGCGATCGCCTGAGTTCGCAGACGCTCGTTCACTAATCCGATGAGCGAGCAAGGGCGGACGATATTCGGTTGGTCGTAAAGCGTTCGCCCTTGCTCACGCGTCGGGTTAGTGTTTCGAGTCGTCGTGTGGCACTATCGACGCCATTTGCGAGTCTTCTGCGCTTCCGCGCACTGAATGCACATCCGCACATAGGGGATCGCCTTCAGCCGCTCTTTGACGATTAACGCTTTCGCTGGCGGCTTGCCTTGTTCCAAGCATTTCTCACACAGACCGAAGGTGCCGGCGTCGATTTTTTTTAGGGCCAACGAGATTTGCTCAAGGATTTCCTGCTCGTTCTCGACGAACCGCAGGGAGAAATCTTGCTCGTAGTTGTCGGTCCCCAATTCGGCGATGTGGGTCGGGCTTTTCGAGTCGCCGTCGCCGTCGGACCGATTGAGTGCTCCGTCCGCTAGGTGTTGGACATCTCCGCGCAACCGCGCCTGAAGAGTGACCAGAAGCGACTTAAAGTCCTGCAGCTCATTGGTTTTCAGCATCAACAGTGATCCATATTGACTGGCACAGCGACGACCACATCCGGCCGAAATACTCCTTCGCCCGGTAAAAAGCGGGGCATTATCACCGCCACTCTCCCGCGAATCAAGCAGCGGTGCTGACTTTCACTAGTCCAACCTTCATTCCGAGCGACTAAGGTGGGTAAATTCCGGCAAATCGTTTCACTCAGAAGTAGATTCAACCCAACTCGCAGATGAAATTCACATGGGCATTTTGGTGATTGACGGGTCTCAGGGTGAAGGGGGCGGGCAGGTGCTGCGGACTTCGCTGGCGTTGTCGATGGTGACTGGCGAGGGGTTTCGAATTGAGCGAATTCGGGCAGGGCGGCCGAAGTCGGGGTTGCTGCGTCAGCATTTGGCGGCCGTGCGAGCGGCAGCCGAAATCTGTCAAGCAAACGTGCGTGGTGCGGAATTAGGTTCCACGCAAGTGACGTTCGAGCCGCGAGCGATTCTCGCGGGCGATTATCAGTTCTCGATCGGGACAGCGGGAAGCACGACGCTCGTGTTGCAGACGATTCTACCGGCGTTGCTCACGGCGAATCGAAAGTCGCAAATTTCGCTGGAGGGGGGGACTCACAATCCGGCCGCGCCGCCGTTTGAGTTCTTGGAGCACGCGTTCTTGCCGCTGATCAATCGGATGGGACCGCGTGTGTCATCGATACTGGACCGTCACGGGTTCTTTCCGGCGGGGGCGGGCGATTGCGGATCGAGATCGAACCGGCCGAACGATTGCAGCCGCTCGAACTGCATTCACGCGGCGAGATTCAACGTCGCACGGCTGTCGTCTTCTTGGCGGGTTTGCCCCGAAAAATTGCCGAGCGCGAATGGCAACGGGTGGCGTCGAGTTTGAGCTGGCCGGACGATTGTCTCGATGTGCGCGAGCTGCCGCGCAATCGTGGGTCTGGCAATGTGATCTCGCTGATGCTGGAAAGCGACTCGGTGACCGAAGTCTTCACGGCGTTTGGTCGCAAGGAAGCCTCTTCCGAGAAAGTTGCCGATGAGGCGATTGCTCAAGTTCGCGACTACCTAAAGGCCGACGTTCCGGTGGGTGAGCACTTGGCCGATCAACTGCTGTTGCCGCTGACCCTTGCGGGCCGAGGCTCGTTTCACACGCTGCCGCTTTCGTCGCATGCACTGACGAATATCGACGTGATTCGCGAATTCGTGGATGTGCCGATCGAAGTCAGCGATTGCGGATCGGCACAGCGCGTGACAATTGGCGAGCCGGAAGGCGTTAGCCCCCGGGACTGCGGCTGATTCCGCGTTGTCCGGGGGCTAACGCCCTCCGGCCCGCCTATTTCGTTGCGAAGTTCGGCAATGCCTGAATTCTCTAAAACCTTTTCTTCCCACGTTTTGCCGAATCGGTTTAGAATCTCGGTCTCGCTCCGTGCCAGGTTGGGCTGTGCGGAGCATGAGGCTGTTTGCGGCTGGGGTCGGTCGCGCGGTCGAATGGAGTCGCCCTTGATCCCAGAACTTCTTTACCGGACAGAGCTCCCCGCATATGAGCCATCTATTTGAGAAACGCGACCGTTGGGGAAACCGCTTTTCCCTGTGGATCATTTTGGGAGCCATCTTTTTGACTCCGCTGTGTGCGTGGTCGTTGCGGCACACTCGTGTCGAGAATGACATCGAGCACTGGCTACCGGAAAACGATCCGAACTCCGTGACGCTGAGATGGTCGACGGAAAACTTCGGACTGGATGCAGGAGACAGCATTCTCGTCTCGTGGGACAACAGCAGCTTGGCCGATCCGCGGCTCGACAAGTTGGCTCAGAGGTTGGAAGGGAAACTGGACGAGCGAGGCGTGCGACGTGGCGGCGTGAAACAAGTCTCTCGCGTGGTGACGCCGCGCGATCTGGTGATCCGTATGACCGAGCGGGGTGTCGGTCGCGATGAAGCGATTCAGCGGCTGCGGGGAGTTTTGGTTGGAGCCGGGATGTACAAGGTCCGGTTGACCGAAACGGGTCGGTTGCAGCAGAAGGAAGTCGGTCGTGAGTTGAAGCTTCGCGCGAAGCAAGAACTAGGACTTGATCTGCAAACGTTTCCGTCCGTGCGAGATTACGAATCGCAGGACGATGAGCCGGTGGCTGAAGTCGCAGCGACCACGGAGTCCTCGACCGAAGTGAAAGACGCGGTGGCGGGTGAGCCGGTTGCGGCCGAGGTAGCCGTTCCCGTGCCGACAGATGTGCCGCAGGTGGAATTCGATTTGATCCCGCAGCACGACTTTCAAGTCCGTTGGAAAGACATGTTGCATGGCAATCATGGAGAAGCGGTCAAGAAATTGGCGCTGAGTCTGCGCGGGCCGAAGACGTCGTCGGCTCCGGACGGGGATGCGTTGATTGAAGATTGTTTTCAATGGCTCGGTTCGCCTGTGGCGATTTCGGTGCAATTGAATGAAGCCGGTGAAGCAGAAAAAACGAAGACGATGGAACTGATTCGCGAAGCGGCCGTAGCGGTCGGCGTCCCGATGAAGCACCTTCATCTGGGTGGCCGTCCGGTGGCCGCGACGGCTCTGAACGAAGGTGTTAAGGCGGCGGTTTGGGATCGCTTGGCCACCAAGCCGTGGAAGAAGTCGGTGATTGGATTGTCAGGAATTGTTGGGGCGATTGTGGCCTTCACGATGTTGCGAAGCTTCAAACTCTCGTTCCTGGTGCTGTTCGTGTCGTATTTCACGGTGTTCGTGACGGTGTCGCTGGTGCCGATCACGGGCGGGACCATGAATATGGTCATGGTGTTGATGCCGACGTTCTTGTTGGTCGTAGTAATGAGTGGTGCGATTCATGTGGCTCATTACTGGCGACATGCGGCCAGTCAAAACCATCCGAACCCCGTCGCGGAAGCGGTCCGCCTGGCGGCTGAGCCTTGCACGATCGCGACGGTCACAACGGCGATCGGTCTGCTGTCGTTGCTGACCAGCGATCTGCGGCCGGTTCGCGACTTCGGCGTGTACTCGGCGATCGGCTCCTTTGTCGGTTTGGGAGCGGTGTTGTACTTGCTGCCGGCAATGATCCAGATGTTGCCGTTCAAACCGCCGAAGCCGGACGACGTTGATGCGTCGAAGTGGGAAGATTACGGCCGTTGGTGCGCTCGCAAGCGACATTGGATTGTGTGGAGCTACACGATCTTCACGCTGGCTTGTTGCGTGGGACTGCAGTGGTTCCGCACGGAAACAAAAGTCATCCGGTATTTCCCGGCGGACGCGCCCCTCGTGCAGAGTTATTGGTTCTTGGAGGAGAATTTAGCGGGAATCGTTCCGGTCGACGTGGTTGTGCGATTCGATCAAAGCTGCCAATCGAATGTGGACTTCAATTTTCTGGACCGCATGGAGATCGTGCGAACTCTGGAAAACAAGTTGCGTGAGCATCCTGATATCAGCGGGACCTTGGCGCTTCCCGATTTCCGTCCGGTCTCCGAGAAGCTACCGTCGGATGCCAAGTTCCTGGCCAAAGCCGCTCGTTCCAAGTCCGCCACGGAAATGGAACGTCGTATCAAAGACACGGACGTTGCGGGATCGAAGTCGTTCTTCCGGGTCGCGAAACAGGCGGCCGATTTGAAACGTCCAGGAGACGCTTTGCTCAATCAACCGGATGACGAGTTGTGGCGAATCACCGCCCAATGCTTCATCATGTCCGATACCAATTTCGGTGAGTTGGTGAATGAGGTCAACGAAACGTCTCGGTCGGTATTGAAGACTCAGGCCGGAGCCAGTCATGTCGTGACGGGAATGGTTCCGGTCTTCTTGCAGACTCAGCAAGCATTGCTGGACAGCCAGATTTCCAGCTTCGGCGTGGCCTATCTGACGGTGTGGGTGGTGATGATCTTCGCCGTTCGGCACATCGGCGGCGGGTTTCTGACGATGTTGCCGAACGTGTATCCGATTGGACAAATTTTTGGATTGATTTCGCTGTTCAATCTGCCGGTCGATATCGGCACGATGATGACCGCGTCGATCGCGATGGGGATTGGCGTGGATGGCACGTTGCACAAAGTGCATTGGTTCCGCAAAGGGATTCAAGACGGGAAAACGCGAGAAGATGCGATCGCATTGGCGGTCGGTCACAGCGGCCCCGCGATTTGGGAAACCAGCGCAGTGCTCACCTTGGGCATGTTGATGTTGTTGCCGTCCGAACTGCTCCTGATCAGCCGCTTTGGCTGGATGATGGCAGCGATCATCTTTGTGGCGGTCGCCGGTGATATCCTGTTTACTCCGGCGCTATTGGGCGGATTGCTCGGCACTTGGCTGATGAATCGTGAACGGCCAGTGACGGTGACGTCCGTTGTCCCAGCAGCCAACATTCCTGGCTCGCGGTCGAAAGAGCAGACCGTGCCACCGGCTCCGCATCTGCTTCCGCCGAGCGTGCCGTCATCGAAGAAAAGCAATCGGTGATCGCTGAGGTATTACGTCCGGAAAACGAACCCGAAGCGCAAGCGAGTGAGTACTGCGGTAATCACTCGCTTGCGTTTCGGGCTTTTATTACCGCACTCCCCGCGCGTAGTACATTTCCGAGTGCAAACTTCACAATGTCAACACGTCCGTCTACCTTGCCAACACATCAAGACTGTTTCAGCCCGACGTATCACGGCGACTCCCGCGCATGGCACGAATTGTCACCAACATTCCGGCTGAGTTTGAGCATGTCGCGGCTCCGGTTGGACCAAATGACGAATTGCTAACCGTCAATGAGTTGGCGGTGTTGTCGATCTTTGAATCGCTAAAGAAAGCGCCTTCGTTTGAGAAATTTCCCGGAGCGACGTTGCTGCGGAAGTGCGAGCAAGGGCGGCTGCTGTGCGAGCAAGGAGCCGCCGGAGCAACGGCGTTTACAATCCTGACGACTCGCGACGTTATTAAGCTGCGCGAACGGCAATTGC
The DNA here is from genome assembly GCA_031375695.1 of Planctomyces sp. Classification (GTDB taxonomy): domain Bacteria; phylum Planctomycetota; class Planctomycetia; order Planctomycetales; family Planctomycetaceae; genus SXKJ01. The sequence continues at coordinate 9,664 of JANMIF010000016.1, read as the reverse complement.
AAACGATTCGCGAGGAACTGACAACGCGGGCCGAGGGCAACTCGCGGCTCGAATGGCATCCGCAGTACACGGCGATCACGGTCGAGGCGCTTAAACAGCTTGAGCAAGAGCACTTGGCGGAGATCGAGCAACTGCGACCGCTCGCCGAACAGATCGAGCGGACGGAGAACAAAGATAACAACACGGTGCGGCATCGAGCGACCGCACACTTGCTGGTCAATTTGGATGGGACGCAGGCCAAGAGATCGCTTTGGCAGCGATTGACTCGCAAGCTGACCGGGCGAATCACGCGCGGCCGCAAGTTGCCGAAGTGGATCGCGATCGACGGGGCCGACGTCAACGCCGAGACCAAAATGGCTCCGCTGCACGAGGGAGATCTGTTCGGCGAAATGAGCTGCATCAATCGGGCACCACGATCGGCAACCGTCGCGGCCGAGACCGATTGCTACATGCTCGAAATGCTTCGCAATGTGCTCGACATGTTGCACAGCGATCCGACGTACAAAGAGCGAATGGATACGGTTTACAAGAAGCGAATCCTGGAAGGACACATTCGCCGGTTGTCGATCTTTGAGGATTTGGCCGACGCCGAATTTGCCACGCTGCGCGACAACATTGAACTGACAGAAGTCCCGACTGGCGGGTTGATCTTCGAGCAGTTCGAACCGTCTGAATCGTTCTTCGTGATCCGCAGCGGACTCGTGAAAGTCGTGATCAATGCCTGGACACAGCTTCGCGAGAAAGAGTTCTCGGCGGGACAGTGGTCTGTGCTCGCAAGCGAGATCATGGAGCCGGCCGGGCGAGGCGAAGCGATCAAAGCGAAAGTAATTGCGGCGTTGCCAGCGGCGGTTGACGAATCGGCAACGAAGCTGGCGGGATCGAAGTCAGTCGAGCCTGCCGATCAAAAATCGTTTGTCGGGTCGCTGAACGAGTTCATTCGATCCAGCGAAATCGCGACACAGCTTGGCAAGACGACGGCCAACATCGCCGTGACGGTCGACAGCGAAACGATCGCGCTGGCGATTAATGACTTCCCCGACGATCCGAAGAAGTGGTCGGACCTCGAAGTGCGGACGTTCAATCGGCTGTTGCTGGAGCATGTGTTTCCGGCCGGCATGCCGCAGCGAGCCGCGACGGCCGGGCCGCGACGGACGCTCAGTTATCTCGGTCGCGGCGATTACTTCGGCGAGATGGGGGTGATGACGGGCGAAGCGCGGTCGGCAACTGTGTATGCCTACGATCATCCCGATGGCGGAGCGAATCAGCGAGTCCCCGACTCTCGCACTGGGGCCGTCCCGTCACGCGTTGAGTTGGTGAAGATCACGCGTGAGGCGTTTCAGAAACTGGCCGACGCGTCGCCAAAGCTGAAGGAGAAAGTCGAATCGGTCATCGAACAGCGTCGTCAGCGAACGGTTCAACGAGTGCAAGCCGACACGTCGGCGTTGCTCAGCAGCCAGTCGCAGTCGCCGGAGTTCGAGCAACTGGGCTTGATTCAAGGTCAGAAGCTGATGCTGATCGATCTCGACCGCTGCACGCGCTGCAATCAATGCGTTGAAGCGTGTGTGGCGGCTCACGACGACGGCCGCACGCGATTGTTCCTCGACGGCCCGCGCTTCGAGAATTTTCTCGTCCCGATCTCCTGCCGCTCGTGCCTAGACCCGGTCTGCATGATCGGCTGCCCGGTCGGCTCGATCAATCGAGGCGACAAGGGTGAGATCGTCATCGAGAACTGGTGTATCGGCTGCGGCATGTGCGCTGACCAGTGCCCGTATGGCTCGATCTCGATGAGCCCGCTGACGGCACCGGTCGAACTCAGCCATCAAGCAAAGATTGCGCTCGGCTCGGAAGCTGAGATTAAATCAATCACCGAACAAGCGGTCGTCTGCGATCTGTGCAGTTCGCTCCCCAGCCAGCAGCCAAGCTGCGTTTACGCCTGCCCGCATGACGCCGCGATCCGCGTGAATGCCCAAGACTTTTTCATGAGCGGGAGGCGGTGATGCAGGCAAAGTCCGAAGAACCAAGAACCAATGGAAGCCAAAGAACCAAGAGCCGACTTGGCTTCTTGAGATTCGGCTCTTGGAATTTCTCCCAGGAGGTCAGTCGTGCTGATTGACCGCACCCATAAGCTGTGGTTCGTCGGATCGGCCGTGATGGGCGCGATCTCGGGGTCGGCGTATTTCACGCTTTCGCGAGCGATGCCTCACGGCATGACCGGTGGCAGCGTGGCGGGGTTGCTGTTCGGGATTGTCGGGTCGGCAATGATGGTCTTCGCGGCGCTGTTGGCCGTGCGTAAACGATTGCCGACTTGGCGAATCGGATCGGCTCAATGGTGGCTACGTGGGCATCTGTGGTTGGGGACGCTTGGCTTTGTGCTGATCCTGTTTCATTCGGGATTCGGCTGGGGCGGACTGGTCGAAAATCTGTTGTGGATTTCGTTTGGCCTCGTGGTCGTGACGGGCTTTGCTGGCGTCGCGTTGCAGCATGTCATTCCGAAGCTGCTCACCACACAAGTCCCGCTCGAAACGATGGTCGGTCAAATTCCGTTCTTGTCGCAGACGAATCTGTTCCGAGCCGATCAGTTGGTCGCCAAACAAGCGGGAGTGCTCGACATCCCATTTGAATCGCTCAAGCCATTCGCCGAAGAAGCACTCAAGCAACAGCGCGTGTTGAAACGCGAAAGCGACTTCCCGAAAGAGTTGGCGAAGGTCTACGCCAACGTCCCGCTGCCAGACGCTGACGCCAAAAAGCCGCACCCCTTAGGCGATGTCGCTCCGCGGTTCGCATCTGGTGACGCTGCGATACCGTCGCCGCTCGCGCAGATGAAAGCCTCGGCCAAACCGGAGGAATTGACATCCGCTCCGCCGCAGTTCGCTGAAACAGCGATCGCCGCGGCCGAAGCTGCTCCGGTCGTGAAACCAAAATCGCCGCTCGAACGGATGCGTGAAAAGGCCGCTGCCGCGAATGCCGGAAGCACACCGCCGACCGCTGTCTCCGATCCCGCCGCGTCTACAGTGACCGCTCCCAATGCAAAGAAATCGCCAATCGAAATCATGCGCGAAAAAGCAGCCGCGAAAGTCGCGGCCGAAGCGAGCGCTGCATCAACAGAACAACATCCCAAAACAGTTTCAGGCGAACGGGACAGCATCAGCCTCCCGGTGGAATCAAGCACCGCGCCGGATTCACCGAACGGAGAGGCCGACGCGTCAGCTCCGAATCTGTCACCGCTAGAACAAATGAAGGCCAAGATGGCCGCGAAAAAAGCGGCCGAAGCGAGCGCTGCATCAGTAGAACAATATCCCACAACAGATTCAGGCGAGCGGGGCGACGACGTGCCGGTTCCGAAGTTGTCGCCGCTCGAAATCATGAAAGCCAAGATGGCGGCAAAGAAAGGTTCCACATCGGACAAGCCGGCGGATACGCCGAAGCCGCTCACGATCGACAAGTCAGACGGCGCGAAACCGACCAGCGAACAAGCGGCGTCATCGACAAGCGATAATCCAGTCGCCTCGCCGCTTTTGAAGAAGCCGATGCCGATGACAAAGCCTCTGGCTGCCGGGGCACCGCCGGTTGCGAGTACACCGCCGAAACCGAAGCCAGGTTTAGTGATCCCGGCCGCCGCGCTCGCCGAACTGCGTGACTTTCATCTGCGCGCGGTGCGGCCGTTTCTCAACGATGGCCAGTCGGCCGCTTTGGGATTGAACGATGTGCTCACATCGAAACGGCTCTTCAGACAGCTCAAAGCGGACTTGCCGGCTGAGTTGCATGAAACTCTCGATCAATTGGAAGCGTGGTGCGAGGAACGGCGACAGTTCAACACTCAGTTACGGCTCCATCGCTGGCTCCATTGGTGGCTAATTCTGCATATTCCGCCGTCGATAGCGTTATTGGTGTTGTTCGTCGCCCATGTGATCGTGACCTTGCGCGTTGTCCCGTTCGTGAGGAATTAGGGGTTGGCCCCGGCTTTCGTAATGTTGAAACGCGAGGAGATGTGATGATGTGGCCTCTGAGGAAAGACTCCCGACCCTGTTGCCTTTGCGGAATCGCGTTCGTCCTACTGTGCCTGGGACGGACAGACGCCCACGAACCGAAAGAGCCGAAGGCGGCGCGGTCGGTGCATTTGTGGTGGCCCGCGCCGGATGCGGTCGCGTTTGTGAATGAACTCACCGTCGAAGAGTCGGTGCCGGGAAGTTACTTCATGGCGTGCGGGTTCAATCATGGTTACTTCGGCATTCAGGAATTGAGCGGTGCGAAGGACAAGGTCGCGTTGTTTTCCGTGTGGGATCCGGGCGATCAGAACGATCCGAATTCGGTCCCGGCCGATCGGCGAGTCGAAGTGTTGGCTAAGGCGGATGACGTGCGGATCGGTCGGTTTGGGAATGAAGGAACCGGGGCGCAATGCTTTTACAAACTGCTGTGGGAAGTCGGCCAAACGTATCGGTTTCTAGTGACGGCGAAAGTCGACAAGCCGAAAACCGCGTACTCAGCCTATGTAGGGAAAGACGACAAATCGTGGAAGCACTTGGCGACGTTTCGGACTCAGACAAACGGTTCACCGTTGCGCGGACTGTATTCGTTCATTGAAGATTTTCGGCGCGACGGGAAAAGCTTGCAGCAAACTCGGCGAGCGTCGTTTAGCAATGGCTGGGTGAAGACGGTCGGCGGAGACTGGCAGCCACTGTCAAAAGCTCGATTTACAGCGGATGCGACGCCGGTCACGAACATGGACGCGGGCGTCAAAGATTTTCGGTTTTGGTTGGCGACCGGTGGCGACGTGCGGAATCAGTCGGCGTTGAAATCGCTGATCGAAGTGGAAGCGAATTCGTTGGAGCCGCCAGAGTTGCCGTGAGTTACCGCAGGAAAAGGGCCGACTCCTCCGCTCCGTCCTGTTCAACGCCGGCTTGACGTCTTCTCATATCAGGTCGTTCTGTTCTCCCTTGTTCATCGTGCTCGTGCTCGCTTGCACTTCGGATTAGTGTTTCGAGGTCGCAGGCGAGGTGCGTGCTCGACAAAGTTGCTAGACGAAAGGTCGCGGGTTGTGTGGAATCGGATCGGAGTGGTTTGGCTTGCGAGCGGCATGGCGATCATCGGGTTGGCCGGGTGCGAGGAAGAATCCAAACCCGTGTCGGCGGCGATCGACTTTCATCGGGATGTGGAACCGATCTTCCGAGCTAAGTGTTCTCATTGTCACGGGTCGATGCAGCAGCTTGGTGGGTTGCGTTTGGATATGAGAGCGCCCGCGTTGGCGGGTGGTTTGTCGGGGAAGATGCTGATCAGCCAACCATCCGAAGAAAGTGAGTTGCTGCGGCGTGTCCTCAGCGATGATCCCGCAATCGCGATGCCGAAAGAAGGTGGCAAGCTGGCGGCCGAGCAAGTCGAGATCCTTCGCAATTGGGTGGAAGCGGGGGCACCGTGGCCGGACTTAGAGCCGCCATCAGGACTAAGCGAATTTCGAGAACGTTACGGCCTTGATTTGCAGAAGAGATTGTCGGTCGTCGGGGGCGAACCGAAGGTTTACGTGTTGTTTCTGATTACATTGGTTATGTTGTTCATGGAACGGATTCGCCGCGTTCCGCTCGACGGCCACTGGTCACTTGGATGGCGACGGCGTGTTGCGAATAGGTGTCGCCAATGGCATGCGTCACGGACATGGTTGTTGATTCTCGGTCTGCTGAGCTGTGATGTCGTGCAGTTTTCGATGCGGCAATCGGCGCTGTTGGCTCGCCAGGAAATTGAACTTTACAAGCGATCGGTCGGTGCGACTCCACTGACCGGCAGTTTGTCTGGTCTGCGACCGACACCGTTGAGTCCGCGAAATGCGCCGCCGTTTGGTGGGACGTATTTTCGAGGCAACGACGAACGAAACGAAAAATTGTTCAATGGCGGCTATTACCGCACCGCGACGATGCGGCTGGCACTACATGATGACGCAGATAAGCCCGTGGAATTGGGGCAGCTGCTGGGTGGATCAACGCTGTTCGTGCGACTCGAAATCGAACGAGCTGCAAAGGCGACACCATCGTTATTTACCGAACAAACGATGTCCCAAGTGTTGTTGACTCGCCGGGCAAGCGATCAGAAGGATCCGTTTCCGGCCGATGTGCCTGTGCGGTTGGAAGTGCTCACACCAGAGGAACGCTGGGTCGCAAAGTACCAGATCGGCGAATTTGAAGGTCAGCCCGAGACGGCATTAAACGGAATCGTTTACGTGTATGCCAACGGGCAACTCGGCGGCGAATCCGTCGTTGGGACAATTCACTTCGGGATTGTTTACGCTTTGCGAATTCGTGAACACATCGTGAAGAACAATTCGGAACTCTGGATGGGGCCGGTGGTCGTTCCGGGAAATTTCCAATATCCCGATCCTCAGAAAATCTCGTTGCCAGAATGGTTCGACACGAATCCGATTCCCGAAATCACGGGCGAGCCATCGACTGACCCGAAGTTGCTGGGAATTCCCGAGCACTTGGACAAAGGAGTTTGATCATCGTGAAGTTCGTCAATTGTTTTTATTTCGCTGTTGCCGTTTGGATTTGCGTGCCTGCGCCGCGTTCCGATGCTGGTGACTGGCCACAGATTTTGGGTCCGAATCGAAACGGTTCCGCAGCGGCCGATGAGCGATTGGCGGAGTCGTGGCCGAAGGACGGACCGAAGTTGCTGTGGCAGCATGAGGTGGGTGACGGCTTTGCCGGTGTCGCCGTGTCGGGCAACACCGCCGTGCTGTTTCATCGAATTGGCGATGACGAAGTTGTCGAAGTACTTGACGTGAGCAGTGGCAAACCGATCTGGAAGTCCGCCAGTCCGACGACGTTTCATTCGAGCTTCGCCGACGATCAAGGCCCGCGCTGCGTGCCGCTGATTCACGGCCAGCGGGTGATCGTGTTCGGTGCTCAAGGCCGATTGCGATGCCTCGATCTCGCATCTGGAAAGCGCCTCTGGGAAAGGGCGACTCATGCCGAGTTCAAAGCTCCGGAAGGTTACTTCGGGGCGGGGAGTTCGCCGATCGTCGCGGGGGACAAGTTGTTGGTGAATGTTGGTGCTGGAAAGGATAAAGCAGGAGTCGTGGCGTTCGACCTGGCGACCGGTAAGACTGTTTGGCAAGCGACCGATGAAGTGGCGAGTTACTCGTCACCGGTTTTGGCCACGATCAACGGGACGGAGCACGCGATCTTCATCACGCGAGCCAAGACGGTGTCGCTTGATCCGAGCAACGGAAATGTGCGGTTTGAATTTCCGTTCGGCAAGCGCGGCCCGACGGTGAATGCCGCATCGCCGGTGATCATGAATGGTCACTTGTTTGCCACGGCTCATTACGGCGTCGGGGCCGTCTTCGCCAAGATCGGCGACAAATCGGCCAGCCAAGTTTGGGCAAACGACGACCTGATCAGCAGTCATTACATGACGCCGCTGGTCCACGACGGCTTGCTGTTCGGTGTGCATGGACAAGAGCGAGCCGACGACCCGGAACTGCGCTGCATCGATCCACAAACTCAAAAGGTGCTGTGGTCGCAACCGAAATTCGGCTACGGCACATTGCTGGCGGCCGACGGGAAATTCTTGATGCAAACAACCGACGGCGAACTGATCCTCTGGAAACCCGATGCGAAACGTTATCAAGAACTGGCGCGGACAAAGCTGTTCCGCGGGACGACTCGCGCGTTCCCCGCGCTGTCGGCCGGTCGCCTGTTCGCCCGCGATCAACGATCGCTCAAATGCGTGTCGGTTGGACCAGCGACGAAGTGATGGCGGGATGCGCCTGCGGTTTACGCCGAAGGCGTTGAACAACAAAGCCCAGGGTCGCGGTGCACCCTGAGTACGAATGATTCGACCAGTCAATACCCTGAAGGCCTGAAGGGGTTAAACAAATGAGCGTCAATTTGTGTCTCCCAAGAAGTTGTTCCCTGATTGTCGGCGTGTTGGCAACGGTGTGTTATCTGTCAAACCAGATCGCGGACGGTGCGGAGCCGGCGGTGCTCAAGCTGCAAAGTCCGAAGCCACATCAGGTGATTCAACGAATTGGAGTCGCTCCGGGAGCGGGATACGGGAACGTTGCCTTAGCCGGCATGTTGCCGGAACTGAAGGGGAAGGGCTTCCCGGGAATCGAATACCGTGTTTCTCCGCTTGCCGATGAGCCGAATCGCGGAAGTGACTGGGTCCAGCCTTCTTTTTTGAGTAGCGGGCAGTCTTGGGTTTCGAGCGCGCGTGTGGCGGCGGGCGGCTGGTATCGACTCGACGTCCGTTTTCGTGAGGGGGATGAGATCATGGCCGTTGGCTCAGTGGAGCCAATCGGGGTCGGCGAAGTGTTTGTCGTGGCGGGGCAGTCGTATGCGACCAACTGCAACGATGAGCGATTCAAGGTGTCCGATCCACAAGCTCGTGTCGTCGCGTTCGATTGGGCGAAAGAGACGTGGGGCGTTGCGAATGATCCGCAGCCGGCACCGGATGGCAGCGATGGCGGTTCGATCTGGCCGCCGCTCGGAGACGCTTTGGCTAAAGAGCTGCGCGTGCCGATTGGCTTCGCGAACGTCGGCGTGGGAGCGACTTCGTCGTCGCAGTGGCTGCCGGAGGGTGACTTGCATCCACGATTGGTCAAGGCCGGACGAACGCTTGGACAATTCCGCGCGGTGTTGTGGCAACAAGGCGAATCGGACGTCATCGCGAAAACTTCGACCGAGCAGTATGTCGCGAACCTCACGAAGATTCGTGAGTCCGCTGCGAAAGTGTGTGGCTTCGAGCCGCCGTGGCTGTTGGCGAAATCGACGTTGCATCCGACCGTGTACAACGATCCAGAAGGGGAAGGTCGCATCCGCAGCGCGATCGACGAACTGTTGAAACGACCGGGATTCAAAGCCGGCCCTGATACCGACACGCTGAATGGCGAGAACCGTGGCGATGTGAAATCGCGGCGGCATTTTTCGGGGATTGGACAACGCCGCGCGGCCGAGATGTGGCAGGCGGCGATTCGTCGCGAGGTCATTCCCGATCCGCAGGCGAGCGGTGCGTTGCGAATCGGTGTGGCCGAGACGGATATCACGCCGCCGGTCGGGTTTCCGATCGCCGGTTATTATCACGAACGTTTGGCAGATGGTACGACGGACCCGCTCAAGGCGAAGGCGATCGTGTTTCGAGACGCTCACGCCGAAGCTGCGCTCGTCGTGTGTGATTTGATCGGCATCGCGACCGACTTGTCGCAAGCGGTCCGCAAACGAGCGTCCGAGAAGACCGGCATTCCGGCGTCAAACGTCGTGATCTCGGCAACGCACTCACATACCGCGCCGGACTACATGAAGGAGCTGTGGCTGAAGCTTGGCGGCGAGAAACAAGATCCGCTTCGAGCGGCCTATATCGACAAGCTCATCAACGGTTTGGTGGAAGTGATCGTGAAGGCTCACGCCGCCGCGAAACCGGTTTCGCTGGAGTGCGGTTCCGCAACGCAGAAAACGCCGGTGTCATTCAATCGCCGCTTCGTGATGCGCGACGGCAGCGTGAAGACTTGGCAAAACTTTGACAATCGCGAGGTCGTCCGCTCCGCCGGACCGATTGATCCAGAGATCGGTCTGCTCGTCGTCGGTTGGGACTCCGTCCCGACCCGGCCGGTCACCAAATCCCAAGCCGCGACGTCCGACACGAAGGCACCAGCGAAAACGGTCTGGACGGAGTCCCAACC
>JANMIF010000603.1:0-5577 GCA_031375695.1 Planctomyces sp. | reverse complement strand
AGCCATCAGCCACAGCACCGCGTCGTCAATCGACTTCAACTCACCCGCCGCATGAGGCAACAAGTGCAGCAGCCCGACTCCCAACATCAGCCCGGCCACGAAGCTCATCAGCAGATGCAACTGCCGGTGAGTGAACCGCATCAGTGCTGGAGCCAGTCCTCCCGCCAGCGACGCCGACATAATCAACGCCGCGTAAATCGTGAGCTGAATTCCCAAGTGCATATCACTTCCCGCCGGTTCGCAAAAAGGCCGGGCATCTTCCGAGCCGCCACCCCGTTTGTCCAGCAGCCGTTGCCGCTTGTCGCTGCCCCGGCGGTGTTCCATACTCCGGCCGACGGATGAAAACCATGAATGACTCGAACAAATTTCAAATCAGCACCACCGACCCGCTGCTGCGCGCCAAGTTGGAAGCGTTGGCCGAGTTTGCCGCTGGTGCCGGTCACGAGATCAACAATCCCGTGGCCACGATCGCCGGGCGAGCCGAGTTGCTGCTGCGGAACGAAACTCAACCGGAACGACGCCAAGCGTTGTTGACCATCGGAGCGCAAGCACTTCGCATTCGGGACATGATCGGCGACTTGATGTTGTTCGCTAGGCCGCCGAAGCCGGAGCCGCAATCGCTTGATCTGGTTCAAGTCGTCGCTGAGGTCATCGTCAAATTGGAAGAATCTTTTCGAGCCAAATCGCTGACGGTGACACAGGCCGACGGTGACAGCGTACCGATCTGGGCTGACTCGGTGCAATTACGAGTCGTGATCAGCAACCTGCTGCAAAATAGCATCAACGCATCGGTGGATCGTGGCACAATCCGGCTCGATTGTTCGCCGCGCAGCGAGGAGTCGCAAAATTGGGCGGTCTTGACGGTACACGATCGCGGTTGCGGATTGTCTGACGTTGAACGTGAGCATTTGTTTGACCCTTTTTTTTCCGGTCGCCAAGCTGGACGCGGGATCGGCTTCGGTCTTCCCAAATGCTGGCGGATCGTCGATCAGCACGGCGGCCGGATCGAATGCGAATCAACTCCGGATGACGGGACAACGTTTCGAGTCATCTGGCCTGGTTCGGCCTGACTTGCCGAGTCATGCCGGTTGCGTGGACTTGGTAAACTCTGTCGGCATTAGCTGACGCACGCAGCACACTAACCCGAAGCGCCTGCGAGGGCGAACGCTCCAAAAGACGATGATGAAATTCACGACGCATGAAGCGCTCGCCATCGCAGGCGCTTCGGGTTAGTGTGCCAAAACTCAAGGTGCATACCCTGAAAACCTCGAAGGACCGCCTCATGGCCGCGCGATTGCAAGGAATTTTCACACCAAACCTCGTCCCGCTCGACTCTCGCGGCGAGATCAATGAACCGGAGTTACGGCGGTACATCGACTGGCTTATCGCCAAAGGAGTTCACGGTCTGTACCCGAACGGCTCGACCGGCGAGTTCACACGGTTCACGGTCGAAGAGCGGCGGCGGATCATCGAGATCGTGGCCGATCAGACTCGCGGCCGAGTGCCGATCCTGGCGGGCGCGGCCGAAGCGAACGTTCGCGAAACGATTCGCGCATGTGAGCATTATCACAGCCTCGGTTGCCGAGCGGTCGCGATCGTCGCTCCGTTTTACTACAAGCTCAGCCCGGCGTCGGTGTATGCCTACTTCAAAGAAATTGGCAAGAACACACCGATCGACGTGACATTGTACAACATCCCGATGTTCGCCAGTCCGATCGACGTCCCGACCGTGCGTCGCTTGGCCGACGAGTGCGAAAAGATCGTGGCGATCAAAGACAGCTCCGGTGACATCGTTCACATGATTCGCATGATTCAAGCGGTACGTCCGCATCGGCCGGAGTTCGCATTCCTGACCGGCTGGGATGCAGCGTTGATGCCAATGCTGCTGATCGGTTGCGACGGCGGAACGAATGCGTCGTCGGGCGTTGTTCCGGAACTGACTCGCCTGCTGTATGACTTGACACTCAGCGGCCGCCTGGACGAAGCAAGGCAGGTGCAATTTGACCTCGTCACGCTATTTGACACGATGATCTACTCAGCCGAGTTCCCGAACGGTTTCCGAGCGGCCGTTGAGCTGCGCGGCTTCAACATGGGCATCGGCCGCCAGCCGCAATCGGATCAGCAAGTGACCGATCTCGCCACACTGAGCAAGACGCTGCAATGCCTGCTGTCGCAACACGGCTTCACCAACGAACCGATCGGCGGATGCTCAACCGGAGCGGCGTCGCCCAATTCCGGCGACGTCACGGAAATCGTGCAGTCAGTTGTCGCCGAACTGAAACGCCGCGGACTGCTGTGATTCAATTAGTTCGTCATGCGGATTTCGGAATTCGTCATTCTTCTCCAGCGATAGCGTTTCACACATCGTTCCGTTATTTCTTCGCACCCATTTTGACCGCCACTGATTGACAGGACGACTTTCCCATGGATCAACTGCTTCGCGAAACGTGCGATGAGATACAGGCCCGCATCTTACACCTGCGGGACTCGCTTTGACTTAGCGGCCAAGCGGCAGCGCGTAGAAGAGATCAATGAGGCGATGGCTGCGGTCGGCTTTTGGGACAACCAAGAGAAGGCTCAGGCGTTGCTCAGCGAGATGCGGAAGTTGACCGCGATCACGAAACCGCTCATGGCGCTGGTGTCGTCGGCAGACGATATCCAAGTGCTGATCGAATTCGTTAAAGACGATTCGTCGGGCGAAAGCGAACGAGAACTCGCCACGCTGGCCGAGTCCGTGAAGGCTCAAGTGGCCGCAGTCGAACTGCAAGAGATGATGGCCGATCCCGAAGATGCCTGTGGGGCCTACATCCAAGTTCAGGCGGGAGAGGGAGGCACCGACGCTGCCGATTGGGCCGAGATGCTGCTGCGGATGTATCTGCGTTGGGCGGAAGATCACGGCTACAAAGTCGAGGAATTGGATCGGTCACCGGGTGAAGAGGCGGGAATCCGAAACGCCACGATTGCGATTCGCGGCGACAATGTCTTCGGCTGGCTGAAAGGCGAAAATGGCGTGCATCGTTTGATCCGCATCAGCCCGTTTGACTCAGCGGCTCGGCGACAGACATCATTCGCGGCCGTCGATGTGACTCCCGAATTGGACGATGATTTCGAGATCGACGTCGATTGGGAAAACGACGTGCGGGTCGACACCTATCGAGCCGGCGGCGCGGGAGGCCAGCACGTCAACAAGACCGACTCGGCCGTTCGGCTGACTCACATCCCGACCGGCATGGTGGCGGCCTGTCAGAACGAACGGTCGCAGACGAAGAATAAATCGACCGCGAAAAAAATGTTGATCGCCAAGCTGTATCAGAAGGAAAAAGACAAGCGTGACGCGGAAGCCGCCACCAAGCGCGGTAACAAATCCAAAATCGGCTTCGGCGGCGAACCGATCCGGCATTACGTGTTGAACCCCGACCAGTTCGTCAAAGACTCCCGCACCAACTTGCGAGTCGGCAATCCTCAGCCGGTTCTCGACGGACGGATCGATGACTTCCTCGAAGCGTACTTGCGCTGGCGGATCGGCAAACCCGGATAAGTAACACGAAGCGTTAGTGAGGACCAGCGCCCCCAAGTACGTCGGCGTAAGCCTCGCGAATTCGCTGCGTCATCGTCTGATGCCGGAATTGATCGGTGAAGCGCTGTCGGCCGGTTTGGCCGAATGTCTCGCGTAGGCCGGGGTCGGCAACCAGGATGTTGATCGCCTCGGATAGCTCTGTCACCGATTTCGGCGGCAACAAGTAACCGGTCTCACCAGAGATCACGACTTCACATGCTCCGTCCACGTCGTAGCTAATGACTGGTTTGCCGGCGATCATGCCTTGCGGCAGCACGCGAGCCAGACCTTCCCACAAGCTGGTGTGAACGACGATGTCCATCGCGTGAATCAGTTCGGGAACTCGATCGGGCGGAACGAGTCCCGCGAACACAAAGTGCTTTGTCAGGCCGAGGTCGGCGATGTAGCGCTCGTACTCGCGCCGCAAGTTGCCGTCACCCACAAAAAGAAATCTGGCGTTCGGATGCTGCGCCACGACGGCCGGAGCGGCGGCGATCACAAACTCGTGACCTTTCAGATGAAACAGCCGGGCGATCTTGCCGATGACGACATCGTCCGGCTTCAGACCCAATTCCGCTCGCACGGCTCCACGCGGCCGAGGCGGCGACAGAAACGGTTCGACTTCCATGCCACTGTGGATCGTCACGAATTTTTCACGCGGGGCAATTCGCGCGTCGACGTACTGTTCCGTCATCGCATCCGCCACGCTGATGATCTTCGCACAACGCTTCGCCGCCCATTTCTCGGCCAACCGATAAACTTCGTAAGCGATCGGGTTCTGTCCGTAATGAAAGGCCGCTCCGTGAATCGTATGGACTGCCGGAATGCCGAGCTTCGCGGCGGCGGCTCGGCCGAGGATGCCGGCCTTTGAGCTGTGTGTGTGAACAATGTCCGGCTTGATTTCTCGAAGCATCGCGATCAAGGCGTGATACGCTTGCCAATCCTGCCACGGCCGAATTGCGCGATGCAATTCCGGCATGACACGGAAGTCGAAACCGGCGCGGCGCGCACGCTCCTCCAAACTCCCTTCCGGCCCCAAACCCGGTCCGGTGATCAATGTCACCCGGTCGCCGTAATCGCGATGCTGATCCTCGCACGTCAGCAGCGTGTTTTCCTGCGCCCCGCCGATGATCAGTCGCGTGATGAAATGAACGACGTTCATCGGGCCTCAATCTCGCAGATGAAACAATCGCCGCAGCGCGTCGAGCAACCCGTGAGGCGTGCCAGACTTCGCTTCGTGACGCAATGCCTCCAGCGGCGGGTGCAACAGCTTGTTCACGATCCGCTCAACGCTCCGCTCGACCGCATCCATATCACCGGTCGAAAGATGTCCCAACTTGGTCCGCAAGCGAACCAATTCATCGCGGCTGACCTCGTGCCACTGTTCGCGCAGCCGCTTAACCAGCGGGCCGGTCGCCATGTGAAACACGTCCTGCATGAACCGCTCGGTTTCCTCATCGACGATCTTGAGCGCCACTTCGATCTCGCGATGCCGCGTCTTGCGGTTTTGTTCGCAGGTCGCGTCCAGTGCGTCGATGTCGTAAAGAAACACGTTGTCGTCGATGTTCGCCACCGCCGGAACAAAGTCGCGAGGCGCTCCCAAATCCAAAATGAACACCGGCTTCTCGCCCGACTTCCGCCGAGCCGCCGTGAACCGCGCAACATCCACCACCGGCTCGGTCGCTCCTGTCGTGCTGACGATCACATCGGCCAGCGCAAGTTGTTCGTCGAGCGACGCCCATGGCAGCGGCCTCGCGCCAAATTCCGCAAACTGGGCGGCCAGCTTTTCCGCTCGCTCCATACTGCGATTTACAACCACAATCTGCCGCGAACCCGCCTCACACAGATAACGCAACGTCTCCTCAGCCATCTCTCCCGCACCGAGAATCAGCACGCACTTGTCATCAAATCGGTCGAAGATGCCACGTCCAAAATCGCCGACCGCCACGCTGGCAATCGACACTCGCCCCTCGGCCAACCGAGTCTCCGAACGCACGCGAGCCGACACGCGAATCGCCCCT
>JANMIF010000597.1:0-34161 GCA_031375695.1 Planctomyces sp. | reverse complement strand
GTTTGCGTTCGCCACCTTTCCAAGTGAAGTACAGCCGCTTTTGTTCTTTACCGTTAATTACTGTGCGAACGGTCGGTCGGCCGGCGGTCAATTTGGAAACGAGTTGCAGCTTGCCATCCGGCATCAGCGCTCCGAGCTCAATGCCGAAGAAATCCAACTGCGCGGCGTAATCTTCCGTCGTGCCGCGTTCGACGAATTTCACGAACCATCTCATCTCGCGAGGAAAGCCGCGGCCTTTGCCGCCACCGAAACCAATCGGCGGACGCCCCGTGCCACCTTCTTTTCCGAACGGACTTCCCGGTCGAGCTTTCGGAATCGGCGCCGCCGCGAATTGTTTGCTGACTGGCGGCGCGTCGGGAGAATCGACCGGCGTTTGATCGGACGAGAGTTCCGGCGCATCGGCCAAGTCCGCCGGGTCGAGCGATTCGGCCGCTTCCGGCGTGTCGGTCGGAGCCTCTTCCGCTTCCATGATCGGATCGCTGGCATCCACATCGGGCGAACCGAGGGCCAACGTTTCTCCGGGCACTCCGTCAATGAACCCGTGCGGATCTCCACCCGGCTCTTCCTCAAGCAATTGCACTGCGGGAGGACGTTTATGGACCGGGAGCATGTTCGCCACCCAGACCATGATCAGCAGCCCCACGCCAGTGGCCAGCAACATCACGACGGCATACAGGCCCGACGAGACTTGGTCGTGCTCCGTCATCTTCATGATCGGCGCTTGAACTTTGTGAGGCGTTTCTGCAGCGGTACTCATGATTCACCGTGATGCTGATTCCGAACGGTGCGATGCTACGAGTTCCGCGCAGCGAGTGTCAACGAGCGGGAATGCTTGGCGATGACTACCAGGCAGCGATTCGACGCACTAATCCGAAACGTAAGCAAGGGCCAGCGTTCCAAAAAACTTGGAATCGGTGGACTTGTGAAGCGCCAGCTCTCGCTTGCGCTGTGGCAGCCTATTGAAAAACGTGGGGCAGGTTTTCAACCTGCCTGAAATCTTCGGCATTCGAGCAGGATGAAATCCTGCTCCACGAGTTTTTCAACAGGCTGCTGGCACTTCGGGTTAGCGAGCTCATTCCACCGTCACGCTCTTCGCCAGGTTCCTTGGCCGATCGACGTTGCAGCCGCGGAGCAGGGCAATTTCATAAGACAGCAGTTGCAGCGGGATCGAACACACCAGCGGTTGCAGATATTCCTCGACATAAGGAATCGAGATGACGTCGTCGGCCAGTTGGTCGAGCTTCATGTCGTCCTCGCAGGCCAGGGCGATGATCGGGCCGCGGCGGGCTTTGATCTCTTCCAGGTTGCTCATGACTTTCGGATAGATGTGTCCGCGCGGAGCGATGATTAGGCTGGGAGTTCGCTCATCGACGAGGGCGATCGGGCCGTGTTTCATTTCGGCGGCGGGGTAGCCTTCGGCGTGGATGTAACTGATTTCCTTCAGCTTCAACGCCCCTTCGAGAGCAACCGGGAAATTGTACAAGCGGCCGAGATACAAAAAGTTTTCGTATTCACAGTATCGCTGTGCGATCTCTTTGATTTGATCGTGGCATTCAAGCGTTTTGCGGATGGCGTCGGGAATCGCTTGCAAGTGCGAGATGATTCGCTGGCCGGCGGGATACGACATGTTCCGCAAGCGGCCGAGGTACAAAGCCAGCAACGTGAGCACTGTCACTTGCGACGTGAACGCTTTCGTCGAAGCGACGCCGACTTCCGGACCGGCATGGAGAAAAATTCCGCCGTCGGCTTCGCGCGCGATCGTGGAGCCGACCACATTGCAGATCGCGAGAGTCGGGTGACCTTTGCGTTTGCATTCTCGCATGGCGGCGAGCGTGTCGGCCGTTTCGCCACTTTGCGTAATCGCGAAGACCATCGTCGTCGTGGAGAGCGGCGGATTGCGGTAACGCAGCTCGCTGGCATATTCGACTTCCGTCGGGATTCGTGCGAATTCTTCGATCAAGTACTCGCCGACGAGGCCCGCGTGCCAGCTTGTGCCGCAGCCTGTCAACACGACTCGGTCGATGCGGCGAAGTTGCTGTGACGTCAAGTTCAGGCCGCCGAATTTCGCGGTCGCTTCGTCTTCGTCCAGGCGGCCGCGCATCGCGTTTTGAATCGTTTCTGGCTGTTCGTAAATTTCCTTGAGCATGTAGTGGGCGAAGCCGTTCAAGTCCGAGTCTTCGCTCCGTTGTTCCAAGACTTGAATATGCGGAGCTTGCGGCCCGGTGTCACGGTGATGCAGTTGCATCCCCTGCGGCGTGAGGACCGCCAGTTCATGATCGGCGAGATACACGACTTCGTGAGTGTGCCCGGCGAGCGGACTGGCATCGCTGGCGAGGAAGTATTCCCCCTTGCCCATGCCGATGACGAGCGGGCTGCCGAGCCGTGCGGCCACCAGCAGATCGGGGAAATCGCGAAACAGGATCGCAAAGCCATAAGTCCCTTTGAACTGCTTGATCGCCGACTCGACCGCCATGATCGCCGTGCGCGGGTCTTCCGGGTCTTCGCCCGTTTTGATCAATTCCAACAACTCGTGAGCGACCAGATGCGCGGCGACCTCAGTATCGGTCGAACTCCGAAACACATAGCCGAGCGCTTCGAGACCGTTCTTGAGCGCTGCGTAGTTTTCGATCACGCCGTTATGGACGAGCACGACTTCGCCGTTGCCGCCGACATGCGGATGCGAGTTGGCGTCGCTCGGCTGCCCGTGCGTCGCCCAGCGCGTGTGCCCGATCCCAACCGAGCCGTGAACGGGATGCCGTTCCACGAGTTTTGCAAGTTCCTGAACTCGGCCCGCTTTTTTGCGGATCGCCAAGTTGCCCTGATCGGCGACCGCGATGCCGGCACTGTCGTACCCGCGATATTCCAACCGCCGCAGCCCTTCCAGCAAAATATCCGACGACTGCCGAAAGCCAACATAGCCCACAATGCCGCACATGGGATTTACTCCGTTTGAATGGTGCTCTGCTTTATCCGTGGTATTGCCACGACATCCGTTGGGATTTCATGACCAGTTGTGGGGCTAGTCGAAGTCAAATTGTGATTCGAGTGTAGCCCGCCTCATTGCCATACTTTCAGGTCGATTGCTTGACGCTGCGTCGGTGGAAACGTTCGGAGCCACAGGTCTTGTTGGCGCAAGTACTCTGCCTCATCAGCGTACCACTCCTGCAACGATTGCGACTCTTTGTCAAGAACCAAGTAAAATGGAACGTGCCCCTTCGAGTCCTGGTGGAGCGAGTACTTCCAAATCGACTTATCGCCAATGAACTGCGTTTGGGATGGCTCGCCAAGAATCGCCTTAATCGAAGTGGGAGACATTCCGTGCGACAATTGATTTGTTTTGGAAATCGAAACTCCGCTCGGCTCAACTTGTTTCAGGTGAGCTTTGGTGATGTCGTAGTTGATCACCTCGGCACCGCTGTGACCGGCGAAGGGATCCCAAAGGATTGAAGTTGGCCACAAGAGGAAGTCAGCAACTCCGAGTCCCCACTGCCGCGTGTAGAACGAACCGCCGCCGGGCAGCACCCCCAGAGCCGTAGCCAAAACGGGATTCTTTTCCTCCACGGCCAGACCGGCGAGCTTCATCGACTGATACTCCGACCGCTGCATGGAGTTCAGCGAGGCACAGCCGGTGGAGAACGAGGTTACTATGACAATCAATAGTCCAACGCTGAGTTGTTTCCACTTCAACTTCTCGTTGATGTGCGAGCCACGGCTGACAGTCGATGACTGCGGCATGAGGCGTCTCCAAAATTGGTGGAGGTGGAGGTGAGCAATGAGAGGGTTGTCGGAGCAGAACTCCGGCACGAAGGGGGGCGGGACGGTAGTGAACAGGTCCAGTCGGGTAAAGATCGAGTTTCAAGCGAGCTCGCCGGATCTGGCGCGAAGTCCAATTAAGGAATCGGCATTCGGAGCACTCAACTCTCTGACGCCTGACGCTTCGAGCTTGTGATTTGTTTCCGATTGAGCGTCAGCAACGCTCGTTGCTCGGCATTTGCGAAGTCCAAAACAACGATTCCGGTGGCGGCAAATCATCCCGCCAAATTTCCGTTGAAAAGTCACGATGACGACGGCTTCTTTGCCACAACCGTTGGCTTCACCGTCGCTTTGCCGAAACTCGCGCACTTTCGCGATGTTTCCAAAACTCCACATCCCGGCATGAGCCACATTGTCCAACAGAACAGCACCATGTTGGAAACGGTGAGTCGAAGTGTCGCCCGCTCTCGCCGAGAGCGGTGGGCCAAGAGCGGTTGATCGGAGAACAGAGTCATGCAACACGACAAAAAAGTTGGTCTGGCGTTGGCGATCCTGTTGGTCAGCATTGTCGGAGCTTTTTTCTTTCGGGAAGAAGGTTCACGAGGCCGGAACACGCCAGAGCTGAAAAATCCCGAAAAGCTCGATGAGGCGATTGCTCAAGGCCACGACAAGCGACCGTACAACGATGCCGATTCGTCAAAGTCGCGCACTCACGAAGTTCGCCGACCGGCTGACCGCCCGAAAGACGATCTGGCTCCGTGGGAATTGCCGGAATTTTTGCGAGACGACGACCAAACGACCGCTCAGCGCGGCAAAGTCAACGCCTCGAAAGACCCGTTCGGACCGGATGAGCCGACCAACCATTCGCCAATCGCAACCACTCCGAAGCCACGTGCTTCGTCCGATAATCGCGCCATCGCTGTCCCGCTGCCGCTGGAAAACAGTGACTGGCAGCCGCTCGATTCCAATAAGCGCATCGTGCAGCGAGAATCGTCCGCACCGGTGTCGGTTTCGACCAAGACCCGCACTCACGTCGTCGCCGCGGGTGAAACATTGTCGTCGATTGCTGAGAAATACCTCGGCAGCCACTCGCGATATCAGGACATCTTCCAAGCCAACCGCGATCAACTTCGCAGCCCAGACGATCTCAAGGTGGGCATGAAGCTGGCCATCCCGGATCGACAGAACGGCTCGAAGTCGAGCGACACGTCGCGATCGCTGGAGGCCAACAAAGTCACAAGCGAACGGAATACCAAGACGGCTCGCCCGACTTTCACCTCGCCAACCAGCAAGGTGACCAGCCAACCGGAATCCAACGACTCACCGAGTTCCAAGCCGAGCAAACTGAAATTCAAACCGTCGAAATTGAATCCCGCGTTGCGCCGTTCGGCCGATGCCGAAGACGAGCAAAAACCGGGCAAAGCGCTGTCGCAAGTGCTGCCCGGCGAATTCACGGAAGTCGACGAGGGCTTGCTGGCCGATCTCGAACGAGATTTCGATCTCCCAGCGCCTCCGGCCGACAAGCAAGTCGCAACCGAGCCGTCTCCCTTCCGCATCGCCAGCGAAGAAACCGAAAACGCCAGCCGCGGCGATGGTTCCTCCCGCGCCCAAGATTGAAGCACGTTTTGAGGTCTCCTGCCACGAAGCACGAGCATTTCAACTCCGACCGAAAACAGAATTATGTTCACGGTCGTTGGGTTTTGGCTGATTCGGATCACGATCTGGCTGGCCGTCGCGGCTTGGCTGGGGCGGGTTTTCGTAGAAGCCTCACGGACTGAGTTTGCTACTCGAAACCAATTGATCCGCTGGATTTGGCTAATCGGTGCAGCAGCCGGTTTGGGACATACGGTCGCCGCGATGGGGATCGGACACTGTTGGAGCTTGATGAACGCCATGCGTCACACGGCTCTGGTGACACGACAAGTTCTCGGTGTCGAGTTGCCCTATTCGGTGTTTGTGAACTTTGCTTTCGTCGCCTTCTGGCTTATCGATGCGATTCGCGAGTTTCGCAATCAACAACCTCGTTCGCTCGGCATAGCCAGGCATGTGATCTGGCTTGTCATGATGCTCAACGGCACGGTCGTCTTTGGACCAAGTTACTGGCGTTGGATTGCGATTCCGTGTTTCGTTGCCTGGCTGCTTTGCATCATCAGCCGGATTATTCATCAGCCACGCGGCGCTAGCCCCGGTTGCTGAAAACCGGACGCAAGTGCGTTCCGGCTGATGAAAAATGCGTTCGATGAATATTCACGCTGTGGGTCACTTCACCGCGAAACTAACTTGCTCAATCGCCGCGTGCCCAGATTTTTTGAACGGGCGCGGCAGCGGTTGGGCGAGACCGTTGTTGTCCACGGTGCGCGAGCGAAGCGTGTAGTCGCCGACGGGCAGACCGGGCAGCAGCGCGGCCCAGTGAATTTTTCCGAGCCGCATCGGCCACGTCTGCGGTTGGCCGTCGGCATCGAAGCCGAGCGTCTTGGCCGGAATCTTTGAGTCCGGCAGGTCGCCGCCCCAGGATTTCGGCGGACCGAGGATCGTGGCGTCGGTCCATTGCGGCGTGGTGAAGTTCGGATCGTTGGCTGGTTCTGTCTCTTTCGGGCAGACCCAAACTTGAACTTTGCTCACGCCTGAAATGCCGACTTGAGCGTAGCCGGTCACCGGAATCGGCTGATTAGCGGCGACCTCTTTCGGAACCGACAGCGTTGCGGCGAATGACTTCAGCGGGCTATCAACATCGTTGTTGCCGTCGATGTACGTGTCGTTCGCATACGCCAGATTGGTGAGCACGATGTGACTTAGCCATTTGATCGACTTGAATCCGTAGGCTTCGGGAACGACGACGCGCACCGGCCCGCCTCGTTCGGGAGACAAGAACTTGCCGTTCAGCTTGTAGCACAGGATCACGGGCGGCAGGTCAAACGTGTCTTCGAGCACTCGGCCGATTGGCAGCGAGCTGCGAAACATCTGCTTCGGGTCATCGTTGTGATAGCCGTAGTAAAACATGCGCCGCAGGTTTTCGACCGGCTGCGTACGCCAGATGATTTCTCGCAGCGGCACCCCTTCCCAGATACCTGTACCAAGCGGACAGCCGATATTCAGGCAGGTCATGACTTTCGCAAACCGCACCGCGTGAGTTTCCGCGATCTGCAACAGCCCATTGAAATCGAGCGCCGTGTTGTCCGCTTTCGTCATCGGCTTTTTGATTCGCGCTGGCTGCTCGGTATCAGAGGTGACTTCCAGCTTCCATGTTTCGCGAGTCAGTCCGACTTCCGTCCGTTTTTCTTCCGGCAACGAATGCGGCAGCGGCTTGCCTCGCGAGACGTCGCGGAACTTGTCCGGCGACGTGAACAGCGTTTCGAGTTTTTCAATCGCCGCAGTCAATTCCGGAGCCAAGTCCGCCGCTTCGACCGATCGTGACGTCGCGGCCAGGAGCGCGGTGCTGACTCCGCTGAAACGCAAAAAGAAGCGGCGAGTCAACTGCCGATGTTCATTGAGAAACTGGTCCAGCGCGGACATGCGGACGCTCCTGTTTGTCAGACTGCGTGATCGCGGACGGGTCGCGACGGATCATACAAATGGAGACTGGACATGTCTTGCAGCGCATCGACTGGCGCACGGCTGGCGACAGTTTCAATTCACGGGGTCTACTCAGCCATGTTACCCGAAGCGTCAGCGAGGTCGGGCGCTTCAGAATGCGAGGAATCGTGAGCCCTATGAAGCTTTCGCCCTCGCTGATGCTTCGTGCTTGTGTGAGTTTGTTCTCAACGTGAACCCGCTGCAAGCAGCGCAGCTGGCTTGTGTGAATGATCGAGGAATGTGCGTTGGGTGGAGCGACAGAGTTCGACGAGGTCGTGGGCGGTTTCCAGAACGTTGATCAATTCCTGCTCTTCCATGACGGCAGTTCTCAGGTCGCAAGCTTTGTTGGCGATGGCAGTCGACTGACGCTGTTCGGCGGTGAGCTGCAAGCGTTCGGCGAGCGCCTTCAGCCGGTCAATGTCTTGATCGTCAATGGCGATGACCAGTCGTTCGATTTGGAGTCCGACATCGACCGCGAGGGCTTTGTTGACCAACGTGGTTTCGGGCACACTCCGCGCGGCTCGGCTGCGCTGAATCGAAATGAATTGCTCGACGAGCGCCGGATCGAACTGGCTTTCGCGGCAGACTCGTAGTTCGGCGAAGGCTTGTTCGGGTGACATCGCGGCGCGATACACGCTGTCGTGAGTCATGCTGTCGAAAGCATCGGCGATTGCCAGGATACGGGCTCCCAGCGGAATCATTTCAGCGATCGGCAAACCGGGTTGATGTGGTGTCCCGCCGAAGAACGCTTTGCGATTCGCCAGAATTTGCGACAACGATTCGCACGAGAACGACGCATGGACAATCTCTAGCCCCATCGAATCCTGATGCCGCATGACCTCCCATTCGTCAGCGTTGAGTGGGCCGTGCTTTAGCAGGATGGAATCGGGGACGCCGATTTTGCCAATGTCGTGCAGCAACGCGGCAATCTCGACCATATAGCAGTCGCGGAACGACATGCGAGTTTCGGCGACCATCACACACAGATCAGCCACACGCCGGCAGTGTGCCGCCGTGTCTCGATGCCGGAAGGCGAGCGCCGATAACAATGCCGAGACCGCGTGATACGGAATCGATAGCAGTGCTTCTTCTTTGACGGGTGCCGCAACCTCTTTATGACGATTGATTTTCTTTTCGTCGATGACCAAGTCGGGCGGGACGTCGCGCCAGCAAGCCACTTGATTTCGGCCATTCCGCTTGGCGAAGAACAACGCCTTGTCGGCTTGATCGAGCATTTCGTGAGGCTCTTTGGCTCCCAGCGATATTGCCGAAACGCCGAAGCTCGCAGTTTTGGACAGCCCACAGAATCTGCTGAGTTCAACCGCCTTACGGAATCGTTCGGCAGCCGACAGCGCCTCCTCCAGCGGACTGTTTGGCAACAACACGCAAAACTCTTCGCCGCCAAATCGGCACACATAATCACCCAGCCGAGCCGTGGTGCGCAGCAATCCGGCGACTCCCTTGAGAACCTCGTCGCCGGTCGCATGGCCGAACTCGTCGTTGACCGATTTGAAATAATCGAGATCGACCATGATGCAGCTCAGCGGCTTGCCAGAACGCTCCGAATTCGCCCAATGCGTTTCAAAATGTGCGAAGAATGCGCGGCGATTCAGACATTCCGTCAATGGATCGGTCGTCGCGAGTCGTTCCAATTCTTCGTTCTGCTTGCGAACTTCCTCGGCCGAATGGTGCAATTCGTCCAGGGCGAAGTGCAGTTCCTTTTTCTTTTGTTCCAGCGGCGTGATGTCTTCCAAGCTGACCATCACCCCTTGGCAACGCCGCTTGTCGCTGAACACTGGCGCGGCATTGACGACGAATGTTCGGCGAACGTCGTCATTCACTTGCAGATCCAAAAGCACACCAGTTTTCGGCTTCGCCTTAGTAAACGCTTCACGCCACGGAAACTCACGCAAAGGCTGCGTATGAACTTCACGATTTTTCCACGGCAATTCGCAAAAGTTTCGACCCACCAAACTCTCTGCCGTCCGTCCCAATGTCAGTGAAAAGGCGTCATTTGCCAGCACGATGCGTTGCCGGTCATCCAAAATCACCAAGCCCTGAGTCAACGTGTCGAGCGCTGAGCGAACTCGCCCCGGAACGACTTTGGACGGATTCAATTGCAACAACACTCGCTTCAAAAAGACGTAGTAACCAACCGCTCCCAAGCTCCCCATGAACAACACCATCCGCAGGAGTGGCTCTTGACTCAGTCCGCGCCAGCCAGGAATGCTGAGAGGCTTGAAGCAGACTTCGACCGTCCCCCACGGCTTGTCGGCGGTTGCAATCGGCACAAACATTTGCGAATCGGTCGAGAGGCCGTCCGACTTTGGCGTCCAGTAGCTCTGATGATCGCCAACGGAAATCAGCATTTCGCCAGTAGCTCGCCGAACGCCCAGCGACTGAACCTGCTCGTTGCGAGCCGCGACCGCTCGCAAATTCGCTTCCATCATCGGCACGTCGTTGCGCGCGGCCAACAGCGACATCTGAATCGCCAGCGATTCGCACAACGCCGCCCGGCCCCGAACCACAAACTCATTCGTATCGGGAAACACGTTGAACCAACGAGCCAACATCAAACTGCTCGCAGTCAAACAAACCAGTCCGAAAACAATTCGCACCAGCGTCGGAATTCGTCTCATGGCAGCGTTCCAAGTATTTTGTGAATCAATGGCGAGCCGTCGGCTCGCCTGTTCAATTTCTTCAGCGGCGTTTCGAGCGATTAATCAAGGCATACAGGGAGTCGTCTTCTTCGTCGTCTTTCGTGGACACGGGCAACACGGAGTTTTCCAGAATCGGCAACGGGTCAATCAGGCTCCAAGCGGGCAACGTGGAGACGAAGCTGGCCAGCAACGAGCCGCCACGTAGCAGCCACAACACATATCCAACTGTCAGCGACGAACCGACCGTGGCCGTCGTACCGACGACCAGATTGCGAGTGAACTTGTCCGCATTGGTCAGATCGTTCAGCTTCTCACGGAAATCATCGAGTCCGTTCCACAACAGACCGTCGTGCAACACAAAGGTCAACGACGATTGTTCGTCCGTGGCGATCTCGGCATCGCTGGTGGGCAAACTTGGCGGTTGCGTCCGCGATTTCGTCAGGAAGCTGGCATTGTGATTCCAGTCGAGTTCGCGCAGGTGATCGCTGCTGACGTTAGCCAGCATGACCAGAATCACCGGCGGACTGCTGGGGATGACGATCCCGGAAGACGATCCCGGCGTGTTGGTCTGATGTGCGGCCCCCGGATCAATCGACGTGACAGATGGTGTTGTGGTCGTTGGGCCGGGAGGAGTGAGGCCCGGACCGCCCGTCCCTCCGCTGTCTGATCCACCACTTGTTCCGCCGCCGGAGGTACCGCCACCACTGGGAGCGGCAGGATTCACGGTGATCATGACGGTCACGATGTTGCCAGCCGCTAACCCGTCGGTCGCCTGATAGGTGAAGCTGTCCAAGCCGTAGAAAGTACCGGCCGGTGTGTAGGTAACACTGCCATCGGCATTCAGAGTCAACGTGCCGTTCGTCGGGCCGCTGACCAGGACGACGGTCATCGTGTCCCCTTCGACATCCAGATCGTTGCCAAGAACACCCGGAGGCAGAACGGTGAGTGTCGCAAATTGACTGACCGAATAAGCATCGGCCTGGCTGCGCGGCGCGTCGTTCACCGCGTTGATTGTGAGCGTCACGGTCGCCACGTTGCTCGACAGATTGCCGTCGAAGTCGCGATACGTGAACGCATCTAGACCGTTGTAATCGGCGTTCGGCGTGTAGGTGAAACTGCCATCCAAATTGAGCGTTAGCGTGCCGTGAGTCGGACCGCTCACAAGGATGCTGGTCAGCGGATCGAAGTCGATGTCGTTATCGTTCGCGAGCACTCCCGGCAGAGCGATCGTCAGCGGCGTGTCTTCGTTGGTTGAGTACGCTTCGTTGCCGGCGGTGGGAGCGTCGTTCACCGGGTTGATCGTGATGGCGATCGTGTCGTCGTCGATCAACTGGCCTCCCGCGCCGGAGTTGCCGAGGTCGCCGGTGATGATTTGCACGCTGGCGGGGCCGTTGTAGTTGGCATCGGGGAAGAAGGTCAGGCCGTTGAGCGCGGCATTCACGTCGGCCAGCGTGCCGGCGAACGCCATGTCATAGTCGGCCGTGCCGCTTCCCGTGGCGAAGACGAGGCCGGTTGTGGTCGAGAGCGTCAACGTGCCGTTCGTCGCGATCAGCCGCACGCCGACATTGCCGCTAAAGACATCGACGTCGCTAATCGCAATGAGATTGCCATTCGTGGCACTGAAGACCAACAAAACATCTTCGTCGGTCGTTTGCGAGCCTGGCACGCCGTTGACCGGCGCATCGTTGATCGAATTCACCGTCAGCGTCACCGTCGCGATGTTGCTCGGCAGGCCTCGGCTATCGACGGCGTGATAAGTAAAACTGTCGAAGCCGAAGTAGTCGGGATCGGGCGTGTAAGTGAAACTGCCGTCGCTGTTCAGGATCAGCGATCCGTTCGTCGGCCCGGCGTCGAGGACCGCGACGTGCGTGTCTTCGTTCCCGATGAGGCCGTCGGTGTTGTCGATGTCGGTGTCGTTCGTCAGAACATTGCCGCTGACCGGCGTATCTTCGTTCGTCGTGGCGGCGTCAGCATTCGCGACCGGGGCGTCATTGACCTCATTCACGGTGATCGTGACGGTCGCGACGTTGCTCAACGCGCCGCGGCTGTCGGTCGTTTGATAGGCGAAGTTGTCTGTGCCCCAGAAGTCGGCGTTTGGCGAGTAGGTGAAGCTGCCGTCGGAATTGAAGATCAACGAGCCGTTCGCCGGGCCGCTGACGAGCGACGCCGTGTGCGTGTCTTCGTTGCCCGGACGGCCGTCGGTGTTGTCGATGTCGGTGTCGTTCGTCAGGACGTTGCCGCTGACCGGCGTGTCTTCGTTCGTGACGGCGGTGTCATCGTTCGCGACCGGCGCGTCGTTGATCTCGTTGACGGTGATCGTCACGGTCACGATGTTGCTCGGCGCGTTATCGCTATCGACCGCGTGATACGTGAAGCTGTCGGTCCCGAAGTAATCGGCGTTCGGCGTGTACGCGAAGCCTCCGTCGGAATTGAGGGTCAGCGAACCGTTGGCCGGGCCACTGTCGAGCACGGCGGTCAGCGTGTCTTCGTTGCCGGGAAGGCCGTCCGTGTTGTCCGGGTCGGTGTCGTTCGCCAGCACACCGGCCACCGGCAAGACTCCCAGCGTAAAGTCCTCGTTGACAGAGTAGCTGTTGGCGAACGCGATCGGTGCGTCATTGATCTCACCCACGGTGATAGCCACCGTGGCCACGTTGCTGGGAGCGCCGTCGCTATCGACCGCGTGATATGTAAACGTGTCCGTTCCCCAGAAATCGGCGTTCGGTGTGTAAGTAAAACTGCCGTCGCTGTTGAACAGCACTGAGCCGTTCGTCGGTCCCGAATCGAGCACCGCCGTGTGCGTGTCTTCGTTCCCCGGAATGCCGTCGGTGTTGTCAATGTCCGTGTCATTCGTCAGGACATTGCCACTGACGGAAACGTCTTCGTTCGTGTTCAGCGAATCATTGACCGCGACCGGCGCGTCGTTGACTTCGTTGACCTGAATCGCGACCGATTGCGTCTCGTTCAACGCCGTCCCCGCGCCGGAGTTGCCTTGATCGTTCACGTTGATGTCAAAGCCAGCAATGCCGAAGACATTCGGATCGGGCGTGAACAACATGCCGTTGAGCGAGATGTTGATCGCCGAAAGTGTGCCGGTGAATTTCATCGCGGTGTCATTTGCGCCGCTTCCAGTTGTGAATGTCAGGCCGGCGATCGTGGACAAGGTCAGCGTGCCGTTCGTGCTTGTCAGCGCGATCAGCAAGTCGCCGCCGTTCGCATCGACATCGTTAACCGAAACGCGATTGCCCGTTCCCGCCGAGAAGACCAACGACAAATCTTCGTTTGTGATTTGCAGGCCGGGAACGATCGCGACCGGAGCGTCGTTGATGGCCGTCACGCTGATCGAAGCGGATTCGGTCGCGGTGCTGAACGCCGTCGTTCCCCCGTTGGTCGAGGCATCGACTTTCATTGCGAACGTGCCCGTCGTTTGATCCCACGCTCGGAACGAAACGGTCGCCGCGTCGGAGTTCATTGCATCGGGAACGAACCGCAGGCGGTCGATGTCTCGCAACAACAACACCGAAGCGTCGGACACAACTCCGACATTCGACCAGCTTCCGCCGCCGTCGGTTGAGAACTGCCAAGTGCCGTTGCCGCTCGTCAGGCCAGTGACGGCGATCCCTTCGGCCGCGCTCGTGTCCACGTCGGTGATTCGGTCGCCGCCCGCGCTGCCGACGATCGCGGCAATCGAATCGCCCGCGTTCGTGGTGTCGTCTTCCGTGATCGTGGTCAGCGACATCGCGCCGCTGTTGTCGAGCACCGGCGCATCGTTGACCGCAGTCACCGTGATCGAAGCCGATTCGGTCGCCAAGCTGAACGGAGTCGTGCCGCCGTTGGTGCTCGCATCCACCTTGGTCCCGGCCGCGCCGCTGCTCTGGTCCCACGCTCGGAAGGTCACGTTGGCCGAGTCGGCATTTTGGCCGTCGGGCACGAACCGCAGGCGGTCGGTGTCTCGCAGCAGCAGGGCCGAGGTGTCGGATACGCTGCCCACATTGTTCCAACTGACACCGCCGGTGACCGAGTATTGCCAGGTGCCGTTGCCGCTGGCCAATCCCGTGATCGCAAAGCCCTCGAACGGGAAATTGTCCACGTCCGTGATGCGATCGCCGCCGGCGCTGGCGATGATCGTGAACACCGCATCGCCGCTGTTGTTGATGTTGTCTTCCGTGATTGTGGTCAGAGTCATCGTGCCGCTGTTGTCGAGCACAGGGGCGTCGTTCACGGCGGTGACGGTGATTCCGGCCAACTCCGTCGCGCTGCTGAACGGTGTCGTGCCGCCGTTCGTGCTGGTATCGACCTTTGTTCCGGCCGAGCCGCTGGTCTGATCCCAGGCGCGGAATGTGACGGTCGCCGAGGTGGCATTCTGGCCGTCGGGGACAAGCCGCAACCGATCCGTGTCGCGCAATAGCAGGGATGACGCGCTGGAGACCACGCCGACGTTGGACCAGGAGCCGCCGCCGTCGGTCGAGAACTGCCACGTCCCGTTGCCGCTCGACAGACTCGTGATGGCGATCCCCTCGACCGCGCTGCTGTCCACGTCGGTAACCCGATCGCCGCCGGCGCTGGCGATGATCGACGCCACCGTGTTGCCGGCGGGGTTCGTGTTGTCTTCGTTGATGGTCGTCAGCGTCATGACGCCGCTGTTGTCGAGCACTGGTGCATCGTTGACGGCATTGACCGTGATCGTCACGGCATCGGTGTCGCTGAGCGCGCCCCCCCCGCCGCTGTTGCCTTGATCGTTCGTGACGATCGACAGGCCGGCCGATCCGTTGAAGTTCGTGGTCGGAGCGAACGACAGGCCGTTCAGCGCCGTGTTGATGCTGGAGGTCGTGCCGGTGAAGGTCATCGTCGCGTCGGTTGTTCCATCGCCCGCCGAAAATGTCAGTCCCGAAGTGCCACTCAAGGTGAGCGTACCGTTCGTCACGCTCAGAATGACCTGCAAGGATTTGCTCAGAGCATCCACATCGGAAATGGGGAGCGAGTTTCCGTTCCCCGACGAGAAGACGAGTGTCGTGTCTTCGTTCGTCGCTTGCGCCCCAGGCACGCTGTTTTGGGGAGCGTCGTTGGTCGAGCGAAAGTATTGGTCAAACACCCCCGAAGTGTCCCCCGCTCCGTTGCCTTGCCATGCCACGATCAAGTCGCCAATCGAGCTCATCGCCAGCGCGGGGGCGTCCTGGTTGTTCGAGGTGGTGCTGTTCAATCGGAATTCACCGCCACTGGCTGTGCCGTTGGCAAGATACCGTTGAGCGAAGATTCCCTTGCCGTTTCCGTCTTGCATGTTACTGGCCCAGGCGATCGTGAAGGCTCCGGTGCCATCAATGCCGATCGTCGGCCGGTCCTGGTTTTCGATCGTGGTGGTGTTGACCCGGAACTCGCTCCCTTGAGCCACGCCCGCAGCGTTGAATCGCTGCGCGAAGATGCCCCCCTTGTCGCCGTCTTGGTTTTGACCGCTCTTCCAGGCGATGACGAAATCTCCACTTGTAGTCATCGCCACTGTGGGCTTCTCTTGATCCCCCGAGCTGGTGGTGTTGACCTGGAACTCGCCGCCTTGGGCCACTCCGGTGGAATCGTAGCGTTGCGCGAAC
This sequence comes from Planctomyces sp., assembly GCA_031375695.1. Taxonomy (GTDB): domain Bacteria; phylum Planctomycetota; class Planctomycetia; order Planctomycetales; family Planctomycetaceae; genus SXKJ01. Next base: position 18,593 of record JANMIF010000597.1, on the reverse strand, counting down.
ACTCCCTTGCCGCTGCCGTCAGTTTTGGAATTAGTTTTCCAGGTCACCACGAAGCTGCCGTTCGCACCCATCGCTACGGCAGGCTGATCTTGGGTGTCGGCGACATTCGAGTTGACGCGGAATTCCCCTCCTTGGGCCACGCCCGACGAGTTGTACCGCCGAGCGTAGATGTCGTTGCTCGTGCCGCCGGAGTCGCTCTTCCACGCGATGACGAAGTCGCCATTCGCATCCATCGCGACTGCCGGCTGATCTTGCTGTCCGGTGGTCGTGACATTGATCAGGAATTCGCCCCCCTGGGCTACACCGGCCGCATTGAAGCGTTGGCCATAGATGCCGTATTTGTCGCCGTCCTGATTGTTGCTGGCCCAGGTGACGATGAAGTTGCCATTCGAATCCATCGACACGGCAGACCGGACCTGATCGCCAGCCGTGGTCGTGTTGACTCGGAATTCACCACCGACTGCCGCTCCCGTGGCGTCGTAACGCTGGGCATAGATTCCCTTGCCGTTGCCATCCTGGTTGTCGCTGGCCCACACCACGACATGATCGCCATCGGCATCAATGGCCACGGACGGATCGACTTGGTTGCCGCCGATGGTCGTGTTGACCCGATTTTCCACCACCACTTCGATCATCACGGAATCCGTGGTGGATTGAGCTCCGCCAGCCCCCGAGCTTCCAAGATCATTCGTGGTCACTTGCAGCGTGGATGTGCCGGTGAAGCCGGTTGTCGGCGCGAACACCAGTCCGTCGAGCGCTGCATTGATGTTGGCCTGCGTTCCCGTGAAGGTCATCGTGGCGTCGGCGGTGCCGTCGCCCGTGGTGAAGGTCAAGCCGGTCGTGCGGCTGAGAGTGAGCGTGCCGTTGGTTTCCGTCAGCGTCACTCGCACGGGGTTACTGCCCGCCTCCAAGTCGCTGACGGAAATCGAATTGCCATTGGCCGTTGAAAGTACCAACGAGGTGTTGAGGTTCGTACTTTGTTCGGGGGTCACAGTGTTGACCGGCGCATCGTTGACGGCGTTGACCGTGATACTCACCGTGTCGGTGTCGGACAAAGCTCCGCCGGAGCCGCTGTTGCCTTGGTCGTTGGTTGTGATAGCCAGGCTCGCCGCGCCGTTGAAGTCGGTGGTCGGGGTCCACGACAAGCCGTTCAGCGCGGTGTTAATGTCAGTCCTTGTGCCGGTGAAGGTCATCGTGGCGTCGGCAGTGCCGTCGCCCATGGAAAACGTCAGGCCGCTGGTGCCATTCAAGCTGACCGTGCCATTGGTTCCCGTCAGCGTGACTTGCATCGCCCCCGCGCCCACGTCGACATCGGCGATCGAAATCTGATTGCCGTTGCCCGACGAGAAGACCAGTGCGGTGTCTTCGTTCGTGCTCTGCGCGCCGGGCACGGCATTCACCGGAGCTTCATTGACCGCTGTGATCGTGACGGCAATCGCTTGCGAATCGGTCAGTCCCGCGCCGTCGCTAACTTGAACCGTCACGTCGTACACGTTGTTGCCGCCAACATCGGTCGGCGTTTCAAAGTCGGGAACCGACACGAAGCTCAGCGCGCCGGACGAACTGTTGATCGTGAACTTCGCCGCATCCGCGCCGCCGCTGATTGAGAACGTCAGCGTTTGCACCGGGAGATCGGCATCCGTGGCAGTGACGGTCGTCACGGAAGTCGAATTCTCGGCGATGCTGGTTGCCGCCGCCGCTCCGCCGCCGTTGCTCGTGATGATCGGGTTGTTGTCGTTCACGGCTGTGACCGTGACCGCGATGTCTTGTGAATCGGTCAGCCCCGCGCCGTCGCTGACGGTGACTTGCACGTCGTACACGTTGTTGCCGCCGGCATCCGTCGGAGTCTCGAAGTCGGGAGCCGAGACGAACGTCAGGACGCCGGTGTTGCTGTTGATCGTGAACTTCAACGCATCCGCGCCGCCGCTGATCGTGAACGACAGCGTTTGGACCGGCAGGTCGGCATCAGTGGCGGTGACGGTTGTCACGGCGGTTGCGTTCTCGGCGATGCTGGTTGTCGCGCTCGCGCCGCCGCCGTTGCTCGTGATTACTGGGTTGTTGTCGTTCACGGCGGTCACGGTGACGGCGATGTCCTGCGAATCGGTCAGCCCCGCGCCGTCGCTGACGGTCACTTGCACGTCGTACACGTTGTTGCCGCCGACATCGGTCGGCGATTCAAAGTCGGGAGCCGACAGAAAACTCAGCGCGCCGCTCGAACTGTTGATCGTGAACAGCGCTGCATCCGCGCCGCCGCTGATTGCGGACGTCAGCGTCTGCGCCGGCAAGTCGGCATCGGTGGCGGTGACGGTCGTCACGGCGGTCGTGTTCTCGGCGATGCTGGTTGTCGCGCTCGCGCCGCCGCCGTTGCTCGTGATGATCGGGTTGTTGTCGTTGACGGGGTTGATCGCGATCGTGAACGCCTGCGTCGAGAACGACGTATCCGCGCTGGTGGCGCGAACGGTAATGCTGTGAGACGTGTTCGTTTCGTAGTCGAGCAGACTGCTGTTGGCGACAGTCACGACTCCGGTGGAGCCGTCGATCGTGAAGCGTCCGCCGGCATTGATGTCGAGGCTGTAAGTGATCGTGTTGGTGGTTGCATCGGCGTCGCTGGCGAGAGCTGTCACGCCGACGACCGTGCCGTTGGCCGCGTTCTCGTTGACCGCGTTGGCCGCGCCGTTGTTGTCGGTGATCGCGCCGACATCGAACTCGTCCAGGTCGTTGAGCGTGATCGTGAAGACACGCGTCGAGAACGAGCCGTCGGCGCTGGTGGCTCGGACGGTGATGCCGTGCGACGCGGCGGCTTCGCGGTTCAGGAGCACGCCGTTGGCGACCGTCACCACACCGGTCACGCCATCGATCGCGAACCGTCCGCCGGCGCTGACATCGAGCGTGTAGGTGATCGTATTGGTCGTGGCGTCGGCGTCGCTGGCGAAGGCGGTCAGGCCGACGAGCGTACCGTTGGCGGCGTTCTCGTCCACGGAGTTGGTGGCTCCGTCAGTGTCGCTGATCGCGCCGACGTTGAATTCGTCCACGTCCGTGACGGTGACGTTGATCGCCTGAGTGTCGCCGCCGCCTAAGCCGTCGCTGACTTGGACCATCACTTCGTAAATGTGGTCGCCGTCCGCATCGGTCGCCGATTCGCGGTCGGGAGCGGCCACGAAGCTCAAGGCTCCGGTCGTGGTGTTGATGGTGAACCTCGCCGCGTCGTCGCCACCGGCAATGTCATAGGTCAGCGACTGAGCGGGCAAATCAGTGTCACTGGCGGTGACCGTCGTCACGGCCGTCACGTTCTCCGCCAAGTTGAGATTGACTGTGTCGCCACCGCCGTTGCTGGTGATCGTGGAGGGCGCGTTCGTCGGCTGCGTCGGCTTGATCGACACGCCGCCGATGACCCACTGGTTGCTGTCACCGAATGACCACGACATCGCGACCGACGCCGCTCCCGCTTCCGTGCTGGCTCCTGAGTTTGCACTGCCGAAGTTCAAATCCCAGCGTTGCGTTTGTCCCGGTTCCGGCACGAGCGAGTAATTGTTCGGGTATTCAACTGTCATCGCCGCGAATACCAGCTCGTCCGCACCCGAACTGATGTTGACCGTCGGGTTCGCTGAATTGCCGCCTGCCGAGGCGAACGCTCCCAGCGGAGTCGTCTGGTCCACGCCGCTGAAAGTCATCACGCCGGCCACTGTTCCATACGAAGTTCCACCGCTGAGCGTGATCACGACGTTGTGCGTTCCCAGATCGGGTGCCACGAGCTGCCACAGTTCGACCTGCGCTTCGTTGACAGAGTCTACAAAATAAGTCTCAATTCCCACGAAGATCAGCGAGTCGCCGTTGTAGGTGATCTCGGTGACCGAATCGCCGCCGGGGTTGCCCATCGACACGGCCACGAGCATCAGCCGATTATCGCCAGCGGTCGTGTGCGACAAAGTCAGGCTCGACCCGGTTGTCGATCCCGATGTCTGATTGTCGATATCCACGCGCAGGTCCGTGACCGTGACGGCAATGGCTTGCATGTCGGTCAGACCGGCCCCGTCGCTGGCGGTGACATGTACGTCGTACACGTTGTTGCCGCCGACATCCGTCGCAGCCTCAAAGTTCGGAGCCGAGACGAATGACAACACACCGGTCGCACCGACGATCGAAAACTTCGCCGCATCCGCTCCGCCGGTGATCGAGTACGTCAGCGTCTGAGCCGGAAGATCGGCATCCGTCGCGGTGACGGTCGTCACGGCGGTCGAGTTCTCGCGGACATTGATCGCCGCCGTGGCTCCCGCGCCGTTGCTCGTGATGATCGGATTGTTGTCGTTCAACGGGTTCAGGTTGATCGTGAAGCTTTGCGTGGTGAATGACGCATCGGCGGAAGTGGCTCGCACCACAATGTTGTGCGAGGCGGCAGCTTCGCGGTCGAGCAGCGTGCCGTCGGCGACGGTCACGATGCCAGTCGAACTGTTGATCGCGAACCGGCCTCCGGCGTTGACATCCAGGCTGTAGGTGATCGCGTTGGTCGTCGCGTCCGCATCGCTTGCCGATGCGGTGCTGCCGACGGTCGTCCCGTTGGCCGCATTCTCGTTGACGGCGTTGGCCGCGCCGTTGCTGTCCGTGACCGCACCGACGTTGAATTCGTCCACGTCGTTGATCGTGATCGTGAAGGTTTGTGTCGAGAACGAACCGTCGGTCGAGGTGGCTCGAACTGTAATCCCGTGCGAGGCTGCGGCTTCGCGGTTCAAGAGCGTGCCGTCGGCCACGGTCACGACGCCGGTCGAACTGTCGATCACGAACCGCCCGCCGGCGCTGACGTCCAGCGAGTAGGCGATCGTGTTGTTGGTCGCATCGGCATCGCTGGCGAAGGCGGTCATCCCGACCACCGTGCCGTTCGCGGCATTCTCGTTGACGGCATCAGCCGAGCCGTTCGTGTCGCTGATCGCGCCAACGTTGAACTCATCGACATCGTTGATCGTGATAGCGATGTTCTGCGTGTCAGTTCTACCTGCTCCGTCGCTGACTTGGACTTGCACGTCGTAAATGTTGTTCGCACCCGCGTCGGTCGGAGCTTCGCGATTCGGGGCCGAGACGAAGATCAGCGCGCCGGACGAACTGTTGATCGAGAACTTGGCGGAATCCGCGCCGCCGCTGATGGAGTAGGTCATCGTTTGCGCGGGCAAGTCGGCATCCGTCGCGATGACGGTTGTGACAGCGGTCGCGTTCTCGGCAATACTGACTGACGCCGTTGCGCCGCCGCCGTTGCTCGCGATGACGGGGTTGTTGTCGTTGACCGCCGTGACGGTGACCGCAATCGCTTGCGAATCGGTGAGCGTTCCGTCGCTGGCTTGCACGATCACATCGTACACGTTGTTGCCGCCAACATCCGTCGGAGCTTCAAAGTTGGGAGCCGAGACGAAGGTCAACGCGCCGGTCGAACTGTTGATCGTGAAGTTGGCCGAGTCCGCGCCGCCGCTGATCGAAAAGTTCAGCGTCTGCGCGGGCAGATCAGCATCGGTTGCGGTGACGGTCGTGACCGCTGTGGAATTCTCCGCCACGTTGACCGAAGCAGTGGCTCCGCCGCTGTTGCTGGTGATGACCGGGTTGTTGTCGTTCACGGCCGTGACTGTGATGGCGATGTCTTGCGTATCGGTTCCGCCACCGCCGTCGCTGACCGTGACTTGCACGTCGTACACGTTGTTCCCGCCAACATCGGTCGGCGATTCAAAGTTCGGAGCCGAGACGAACGTCAGCACTCCGGTCGAACCGACGATCGTGAACTTCGCCGCATCCGCGCCACCGCTGATTGAGTACGTCAGCGTTTGAGCCGGAAGATCGGCATCGGTCGCGACGACGGTCGTCACGGCGGTTGAGTTCTCGGCCACATTGATCGCCGCGGTCGCTCCGCCGCCGTTTGACGTGATCACCGGGTTGTTGTCGTTCACGGCCGTGACCGTGACAGCGATGTCTTGCACATCGGTCAGCCCCGCGCCGTCGCTGACGGTGACTTGCACGTCGTAGACGTTGTCGCCGCCGACATCGGTCGGACTTTCAAAGTTCGGTGCCGAGACGAAGCTCAGCGCACCAGTCGAACCAACAATCGCAAACTTCGCTGCGTCCACTCCGCCGCTGATTGAGTAGGTCATCGTTTGTGAGGGCAGATCGGCATCCGTGGCGGTGACGGTCGTCACGGCGGTCGTGTTCTCGGCCACGTTGATCGAAGCACTCGCGCCGCCACCGTTCGATGTGATGACCGGGCTGTTGTCGTTCACGGCGGTGACGGTGACGGCGATGTCTTGCAGGTCGGTCAGCCCGGCACCGTCGCTGACGGCAACTTGCACGTCGTACACGTTGTTGCTGCCGACGTCGGTCGGAGCTTCAAAGTTCGGAGCCGAGACGAATGTCAGTACTCCGGTCGAACCGACGATTGAGAACTTGGCCGCATCGGCTCCGCCGCTGATCGAGTACATCAGCGTTTGCGCCGGCAGATCGGCATCGGTTGCGACGACGGTCGTCACAGCGGTCGTATTCTCGGCCATGCTGACAGAGGCCGTCGCGCCGCCGCCGTTCGACGTGATCACCGGGTTGTTGTCATTGACCGCGGTCACCGTGACCGCGATGTCTTGCGAATCGGTCAGCCCGGTTCCATCGTTCACCGTGACTTGCACGTCATACACGTTGTTGCCGCCGGCGTCGGTCGGGCTTTCAAAGTTCGGGGCCGTCGAAAATGTCAGCACGCCGGTCGAACCGACGATGTTGAACTTGGCCGCGTCCGCGCCGCCGCTAATGCTGTAAACGGGGACGCCCCCGTCAACGTCGGTGGACGTCACCGTGGTGACGGCGGAGTTATTTTCAGCCACGTTGACCGACGCGCTGGCCCCGCCTCCATTGCTGGTAATGACGGGTTCGTCGTTGACGGCTGTGCCGTTCATGGCTTTGCTGCCGGTGACGGGCGCGGCAACTCCGTCGCTGGCGCTGGTGGCGATCGTGAAGCTGCTGTTGAAGTTTGATGCGGGCGTGAACGTCAGCCCCGCCAATAACGTATTCACGTCGGCCAAGGCTCCGCTGGCACTCCAGATGCCGCTGCCCGAGTTGTAAGTTGAGGTCACCGTGCCAGAGGTCGCGGTGTTCAACGCACCGGCCGCCGCATTCGACAACGTCAACGTGGCCGTCACGCTGGCGCTGTCCACGTCGCTGATGACGATGTCGGTCAGATTCAGCAACGTGTCTTCCGTGTAGGTCTCGGCAAAACTCAGGTTCGTGGCCGTCGGCGCATCATTGACCGGATTGACGGTGATGCCGAGTCCCTCGGTGTCGCTCAGACTGCCGCCGGACCCGGTATTCCCCTGATCGCCAATCGAAATCCCCAGGCCAGCGGCGCCGTTAAAGTTCGCCGTGGGCGTATAGAACATCCCGTTCAGTGCCGCATTGAGATTTGTGAGCGTTCCCGTGTACTGCATCGCACTGGTCCCGCTTCCGCCGGACACCAAGGTCAGGCCCGCGGTGCCGTTCAAGGTCAGCGAGCCGTTCGTCATCGACAGCGTGAGCAGCAGCGATCCACTGGCGGCATCAATGTCGTTGACGGAAATCTGGTTTCCATTGCCGCTCGAAAATGTCAGTGTCCCGTCTTCGTTCAGGCTTTGTGACACGGGAATGGTCACCACCGGCGCGTCATTGACCGCCGCGACGACGATGTTGCCGCCAGCCGCGCTCACGCTGAAGGCGGTGGTGCCGCCGTTGACGGTCACATCCGCCAGACTACCGGCTGTTCCGCTCGTCTGGTCCCACGCCTGCATGAGCGTCAATCCCGTCGCGCCGTTCCAGTCCGCGTTCGGGACGAAACGGATTCGAGACACGGAATCGGAGGGCAAGAGCCGAGCACTGCTCGTCGAAACGTTGCCGATCGCGAACCAGTTCGAGCCGTCGAGCGTGTATTGCCAGGTTCCATTGGTGTTATCGACGGAGACGACGGCAACGCCCTGTAAGGCACCGGCATCCACATCGCCGGACAAACTCGCGAATACGGAAACTAGCCGGCCGATGTTGGTGACATCGTCTTCATTGATGCCGATAAAACCAGTTCCGGCACTCAATGTCGGCGCGTCGTTGACCGGGTTCACCACCAAACTGGCTGTATCCGTGACCAATGAAAACGCCGTCGCGCCGCCGTTCGTTGAAGTGTCGGCCAACGTCCCGTTGCTGCCACTCGTTTGGTCCCAAGCCCGGAACGTGATCGCACTGGCCAGTGTGCCGTTGTAGTCGGCGTTCGGTTGAAAGTAGAGGCGCGTGTTGGCGTCGGCCGCCAGCAGTCGGGCACTGGCATTGGCCACGACGCCGAGGGCGTTCCAGTTCGTGCCGCCATTGGTCGAGTAATGCCAAGTGCCATTGGTCGTATCGGCCGCTGTGACGGCGATGCCCAATAACGCGCTGCCATCGAGGTCGGTGACGTTGTCCACTTGCCCGGCCGGGCTGGCGAAATCGACCAAGGCCGAGACCAGCGTCCCCACGGCTCCGACGGGAGCGCTGGCATCTTCGCTGACCGCCGTGAGTGCGGGACTCTTGGTGTTGTCGAGCGTCGGAGCGGCATTGGCCGGCACGGTGTAGCTGATCACCAATTGCGGCGGCGTAGCCCCCTCGCTGCTGTCATAAGTGGCCGTTCGATTACCACCCCCATCGGGGCTGGCGACCATCAGGCCGTTGTTGGTTTTTGTGCCATCGACCCACGCTTGAACTAACGTGGTGAGATTCCACGCATGTTGTCCCGTCGAGTTGGTATTGAGGTTCGCGACTGCCGTGGAATTAAAGTCACCTCCGGCGCTCGTCCAGTTGGTGGCGGGGGCGCTCTGAGTCCAGTTGGCCGTATCGGCGGTTCCGTTGCCGCTCCCCTCGTTCCACGCCCGAAGCATCTCGTAAACGCTGATGTTTAACGTGCCGTCAATCGCAGTTGCCTGAAGATTCAACGTTGCGGAGGTGATCGTCGCGTTGGTTGGTATCGCACTCAAGTTGAACAGCAGCAACGCGCGTTGCAGGTCACCGGACTCGCGATCGATCACCAGACTCGCCGCAGCGCCGAAGTTATTCACATCGTCCGGCGACTTGAGCATGATGTAGGTATCCTGGCCGGCACCGACTTGCGCGCTGCTGTTGGTGAGTAAATTGGCCGCGAATTCCGAGGTGCCTCCATAGTTTCCGCCTCCCAGGTCAACCGTCGCCGTGGCGCTCACCGATTGCCCGGTCGCCACCGAGACGCCCGCCAGCGTGACGCTGAACGCGGCGTTGCCAACGGTGTCGGTCGTGACGGTGGTCGTGCCCAGATATGTCTGCCCTTCGCCGTATCCGCTGGAGTCACCGGAAGGCGTGCTGAAGAGTTCGATCCGGAAAGTCGTGGACGCCGTACTGTTGAGTGAACCGCTGATGGTCGTATTGCCGCCCGTTGAGGATGCGATGAACAGCACCGGGAAGTTTTGCAGACTGTTCGCCCCGCTGTCGCCGTCGGCCAAATCATTGGCGGTGACGCCGTTGGTCCCCAGGTCGATGCCGAGTCCCGTATTGGAATGGATGGAGTTCCCACGAATCGAAACACCAGTGCTCGCCACGACGTACACGCCGTCACCACCATTGAAGGCAATCGTATTGCCCTCGCCCACGTTGTTGCCGCCGATGGTTGTGTTGTTGGCGGTCGCGCCGTTCCCCACCAGAATTCCATGTCCGGTGTTGGCCAGTGCGCTGGTCCCGTTGGCTTGCGTGCCGATTAGATTGCCCTGAATGACATTGCTGCCGGAGTCGGTCGCCGAGTCGCCGATGTCGATCCCGTCGCTGTTGTTGCCGGAGATCAGGTTGCCGATGATCTGGTTGTTGTCGGCGTTGGTATCGAGATCGATTCCGTCGTCGAAATTGCCGCGGTCCAGTGTGCCCGTCTTGTCGGTGCCGATGTAGTTGTTGCGAACCGTGTTGCTTGCCGCTCCGTTGAAAATCTGCACGCCGTCGTTGGCAGTGCTGCCCGAGATCACGTTGCGATCCGCTGCGCTGCTGCCGCCGATCGTATTCCCCATCGCGCCATTGATCTGGATTCCGTCGCTGCTGTTCCCCAGGGCCGTGATACCGTCCGCTCGCAGACCGACGTAGCTACCCGCGATGATGTTGTTGTTGCTGAGCACCAGAATGCCGTTGCCATTCGCTCCGCCATCGAAATTCACGATCGATAAGCCACGGATCGTGCTCCCGCTGCTGCCGGCCCCCAACGTCAGACCCGCGGTATTCAAGCTGTTGCCGTCGAGTTCAATCGTAAGCACGGCATCGCTGCCGACGTTCAACGTGTTTTGCTGGCTACCGGTTTGGGAGTAGCCGTCGATGACCACCGCGTCAGTGATCGTCGGCAGGGCCATCGTGAGCGTAATCGTATGCAGGCCCGATCCCGTGATGCTGAAGCTGATCGTATCTAATCCGGCCAGCGAGTTGGCGTCGAGAATCGCCTGACGCAGTGAGCCGGCTCCGCTGTCGGCCGTGTTCGTCACCACAAACGTGTTGAGCAACGCGTCCCAGTTGGTTTCATCGCCACTCAGAATTTCTTGCGTGTCGATCGCGCCGCGATGAAACTCCAAATTCCAGTCACCTCCCAGAATCGCCGAGCCGGTGTTATTGGTGCTCGCCGCGATGTCCGCTCCGGTCAGCGACTGGATCGATTCGAGCAGCTCTTGTCCGGCCGGCCCCTTCGCGAGTTCGCAGCCGTAGAACAACAAGTCCCCGTTGCTGGTCAGTGCTCCGCCCCACTGCGCGATCTGCCCGGAGTACGCCGACAGATTGTCGAGCTGCAACCACGTCGAACCGAGCTTCACCGCCCGGTCGGTTCCGTGAGTCACAAAGTGAATCGCATCCAAATCGGTGCGGTCAGCCAAGGTCTCGGAAATCTGCTCGACACCATCGCGCGATCCCGACAACAGCACAATCTCAATTTGCCGAGACGAGTCTTGATGTGCCCACAAATCGTCTAACAGCTTGTCGGAGTTCGCGACCGTCGGATCGACAAAGACCAGCTCATGTCGCGTTGTTGTGCCTGTCGTCTCGCCCGTAGCCACGTTCGCCAGAACGTAGGGGGCCGGCTCCGATTCCCACGTTCTGGCGAACGTGGCTACGGGTTGTGAGTTGACGCCCGACGGTTCTGATTCGGCAGCCGAAAGCCAAGAGCCGTCAGCCGAATTCCCATCGATTGAGTTCCCGCCAACTCCGTCTACCACCAACTCCTGATCGACATCCGCCAAGACCTCATCCAATTCCGCTAGCAAGGACTGCTCTTCGACACCATTCAGACCCACATCCCCCGGCCCCGCTTCCACACTAGCAACCGAGTCGCCGAGAACCGGGTCGCCGATCGCTGGCAAATCACTCGTCGCCGATTGCGCGCCAACGCTCGGATTAAGCAACGCCACATCCACGGTCTGCGCCATCTGTGCCGGAGCCACCATCGCCGCCGGAGCAGCACTCAACAGCACGCGTTCTTCCAGTTCCGACAAATCGAGCGACCGAGTCCCCACGCTTGCCGCAGGCACTTTCAGCTCACTCAACGTCCGATCCAACAGTTCCAAGAACCGGAATCGAGACTTCTTTTTGTACTTCGGAAGGTTCATACCATTCTCCGCGACCCAGAAAATCTGCGCAGCTTCCCCTGGGTACACCCTATGTCACTCGGTTCGGCAGGATTTGCCGGACCAGGGAATCGGTCGGCGAACCTGAACAGTCTCGGTAAACATGTCCGGTCGTAACGGCTGTATCGATCAGTCTCAGTCATGACCGCTGAAATCACCTTCGCTTTGGCAAACGGCACGACTTAAATAACCCGAAGCGTAAGCGAGGGAGAGCAGTCAAAAACGCGACAAATCACGGATTCCAATTCCAGTGAAACGCTCGCCCTCGCTTACGCTTCGGGTTACTTATCTGTTGCGGTTCGCCTGTGCACGGCCAATGAGGGCATTCAAGGAGTCGTCTTCCTCGTCTTTGGTGGAGACGGGCAAGCCGGAGGTATCCAAAATCGGGAGCGGGTCAATCAGAGTCCAGGCGGGGAGAGTCGAGACGAAACTCGCGATCAGTGATCCACCTCGGAGCAGCCACAGCACATAGCCGACGGTCAACGAAGAACCGATCGAGGCGGTCGTTCCGACAACCAAGTTTCGAGCGAACTTGTCGGAATCAGTCGACTGATTGAGGCTCTCACGGAATTCATCGAGTTGGTTCCACAGCAAGCCATCATGCAGCACGAATGACAACGCGGTGAATTCGTTGGTGACCGCCTCCGCCTGAGTCGACGGGAGTGCTGGTGCTTGGCTGACTCGAGTCTTCGACGAGTACGCCGCAGACTGACTCCAACCCAGTTCGTGCAGTCGCTCGCTGCTGACGTTGGCCAACGTCACGAGAATCACCGGCGAAGTGGTTGGGATGCTTCCTGTCGACGTTCCCGACGTGCCGGTCACATGCGTGCTGCCGGGATTGATCGTGGTGACCGGTGGCGTTGTCGTGGTTGGACCGGGCGGAGTGATGCCAGTTCCGCCGGAGCCTGTCCCACCACCGGTGCCGCCGGTACCACCACCGGTCCCCGTGCCACCGCCGCTGTTGGCGGTTTGGTTAACGGTGATGATCACGGTCACGATGTTGCCCGATGCACTGCCATCAGTCGCCTGATAGGTAAAGCTGTCGGTGCCCGCAAAGACCCCCGTGACGATGTAGCTGAACGAGCCGTCGGCATTCAGAGTCAACGTGCCGTTCGTCGGACCGGCAATCAGCGACACCGTCATGGTGTCCCCTTCGACATCCAGATCGTTGCCAAGGACTCCTGACGGAATGACCGTTAGCGTTGCGAATTGATTGACCGAGTACGCGTCATTCTGACTACGTGGCGCGTCGTTGACGGCGTTGATCGTCAACGTCACGGTCGCGAGGTTGCTCGACAACGCGCCGTCGAACGCGCGATAGGTGAACACGTCCAAACCGTTGTAGTCGAAGTCGGGTGTGTACAGGAACTTGCCATCCGAATTGAGGGTCAACGTGCCATGAATCGGGCCCGAAACAAGCACGCTTTGCAGCGGATTGCCGTCGATGTCGTTGTCGTTTGTCAGCACGCCAGACGCGGTGATCGTCAGCGGCGTGTCTTCGTTGGTTGAGTACGCATCGTCGGTCGCGGTCGGAGCGTCGTTGATCGGGTTGATCGTGATGGCGATCGTGTCGTCGTCGATCAACTGGCCGCCCGCCCCAGAGTTGCCGAGGTCGCCGGTGATGATTTGCAAGCTGGCCGAGCCGTTGTAGTTCAGGTCCGGCGAGAACAGCAGGCCATTGAGCGCCGCATTCACGTCGGCCAGAGTTCCCGCGAAGGCCATGTCATAGTCGGCGGTTCCGTCACCGGTAGCAAACACCAAGTTGGTCGTGATCGAGAGGGTCAGTGTCCCGTTGGTACCGATCAGTCGCACGGCCACGTTCCCCGAAAAGACATCGACATCGCTGATCGAAATCGGGTTGCCATTCGTAGCACTGAAGACCAGCGGCGTTTCTTCGGTGATCGTTTGTGGTCCCGGTACACCGTTGATCGGCGCGTCGTTGATCGAATTCACCGTCAGGGTGACGGTCGCGATGTTGCTCGGCAGGCCGCGACTGTCGACGGCGTGATATGTGAAACTGTCGAAACCGAAGTAATCGGGATCGGGCGCGTAGGTGAAGCTGCCGTCATTGTTGAACAGCAGCGAGCCATTCGTCGGGCCACTGTCGAGGACCGCCGTCGCGGTGTCTTCATTTCCGGGAATGCCGTCCGTGTTGTCGATGTCCGTGTCGTTGGTCAGGACGTTGCCACTGACAGCGTTGTCTTCGTTCGTGGTCGCGGAGTCAGCATTGGCGATCGGCGCGTCGTTCACTTCGGTGACGGTGATCGTGACGGTCGCGATGTTGCCGGCCAGGCCTCGGCTATCAACCGCGTGATAGGTGAACGAGTCGGTGCCGAAGAAGTCTGGGTTCGGCGTGTAGGTAAAGCTGCCGTTGCTGTTGAGGTTCAACGAGCCGTTGATCGGTCCGGCATTCAGAACGGCGGTGTGCGTCTCTTCGTTGCCGAGAACTCCGTCGGTGTTGTCGTTATCGGTGTCGTTCGCCAGGACATCTCCGGTAACGGACGTGTCTTCGTTTGTCGTCGCCACATCATCGACCGCGACCGGAGCATCATTGACCTCGTTCACCGTGATCGTCACGGTCGCGATGTTGCTCGGTGCGCCATCGGAATCCACAGCGTGATAGGTAAACGTGTCTGTGCCGAAGTAGTTCGCGTTCGGCGTGTAGGTAAAACTGCCATCGGCGTTGAACAGCAGCGAGCCATTCGTCGGGCCACTGTCGAGGACTGCCGTCGCGGTGTCTTCATTTCCGGGAATGCCGTCGGTGTTATCGATGTCTGTGTCGTTGGTCAGGACGTTGCCACTGACAGCGTTGTCTTCGTTCGTGGTCGCGGAGTCAGCATTGGCGACCGGCGCGTCGTTCACTTCAAGCATCGTCACCGTGAAAGTCGTTTGAGACGAATTGACTCCGTCGCTGACGGTCAGCGTGATCGTGACCGGGCCGCCGAATTGATTTGCAGCCGGATTGACCGTGACGGTTCGATTCACGCCAGCGCCGCCCAGGATCAAGTTGCCGTTCGGGATGAGCGTCGTGTTGCTCGACACCGCCGTAACGACAAGCGAGCCGGGAGCAGTTTCTTGATCGCCGACGATGAAGCTGAGTGGGCCTGTCGTGCCGTCTTCGCCGATCAATTGATCGCCAATCGCCGAGATAGTCGGGACTTCGTTGGTGTCGGTCACGGTCACGCTGATGTCTTGCGAATCGGACAAACCCGCTCCGTCGCTGACCGTGACTTGCACTTCGTAAACGTTATTCAGATCGGCGTCGGTCGGAATCTCGAAGTCGGGGGCCGTCACGAAGGACAACACTCCGGTCGAAACGTCGATCGTGAACAACGCCGCATCCGCGCCGCCGCTGATCGAATACGTCAGCGTTTGAGCGGGCAAGTCGGCATCGATAGCGGTGACCGTTGTGACGGCGGTCGTATTCTCGGCGATGCTGGTTCCGGCGGTCGTGCCACCTCCGTTTGAGGTGACGACCGGGGCATTGTCGTTCAGCGGGTTGATCGCGATGACAAAAGTTTGCGTGCTGAAACTGAGATCGGCAGAGGTCGCTCGAACCGTAATCGCGTAAGTCGTCGCGGTTTCATAGTCGATTCCACCAGCGACCGTGATCACACCGGTTGAACCGTTGATCGCGAAGCGGCCTCCGGCGCTGACGTCGAGTGTGTAGGTGATCGCGTTTGTCGTCGCATCGGCATCGCTGGCGGACGCGGTGATGCCGACGTTCGTGCCGATCGCGGAGTTCTCATCGACGGCGTCCAAGGTTCCGTCAACGTCCGTGATCGCTCCGACGTTGAATTCATCGACATCGGTGATTGTCACGGCGATCGTGCGGCTGTCGGTGAGCGACCCGTCGCTGACTTGGACCGTCACGACATAAACATCATCCAGATTGGCATCCGTCGGGTTTTCGCGGTCTGGTGCGACAATGAAGCTCAGGGCACCGGTCGTCGGGTTGATCGTGAACAGCGACGAATCAGCTCCACCGGTGATCGAATACAGCGGCGCGGGGCCGTCCGGATCAGCCGAAGTGACGGTCATCACGACAGTCGTGTTTTCGGCGATGCTGACGGCTGCGGGAGACGTGATCGTCGGGGAGTTGTTGGCGGCGATCATCGCAACAGTTGTGCGAGCGGTCTGACTGAAGTTCGCCCCGTCGGTCGCAGTGAACGTGATGACTCGCGGCGTGACATCGGGATTCAGCGACGTGTTGTTGTAAGTGATCGACTGCAACACCTGCCGATAATTCGCGACGGAATCGGTGCCGCTGAGAGTCAGCGTGTTGCCAGTGAAACTCGCGGTGATGCTGCCGACAGTCGTCGCCGAGAGCGATTCCAAACCGGAATCGAGCAGGTTCGTGATGGTGATCGTCATCCCGGTCAGGTTCGCGCTGTCGGCGTCGAAGACCGTGGCGTCGGAATCGACAATCGCGACGGGGCCGCCCGCTTCTGTGAACGTCGTGGCGAAGTTTGCACCGGTCGCTCCACTGCTGTTGTTGGCATCGAGGTCGAGGAGCGGTTCGGCGGCGTTGCCGAAGTAATAGCGGAAGCGGAGCGTTTCAGAACTGCCAACAGTCAGCGTATCGATCTTGAACGCGAGGGCCACGCCGATGTCGGCCGTCTGCGTTCCCGATGGGTTCATTCCGCCGGTGCCGTCGTAGATGGCAATCGGATTGCGGTTCGCGAACCCGCCGTAAGCAACGCGAGCATTCGAGCCGAAGCCCATCAAACCGAGATACGAACCGTCCGACTGCGTCGCCGTGACGAATGCGACATGGCTGCCATCGTTTCCTTGCGAGAGAACTGTGTTCACTGTGGTGAAGCCGTCAGACGCTCCCTGCAACACGTTGTTGTCGGGATCGACATTGCGGTAGTAGTAAACGTTGTTCAGCGTGCTGCCACTGGAGTTTGTCAGCGTGACCGTGACATCCAGGAACAAGTCGCCATCGGTGACGAGATACGTCGTCGCGACATCGAGTCCCGCGACGCTGCCGGCCCAGCCAATCGCCTGCGCCGTCCCCGAATCGACGAAGTTCGTCAGCGATCCGCTCACCTGCATCGCCGAAATGTTGCTGTTCGAGTACGTCGTCCCGCCGACATTCACCCCCCACGCCTCTTCGGGCGTTCCGGGGAGAATGAAGTCACCGTCATACGTTCCCCAGCCATCGCGATTGCGATCAGATTCGGCCGCGAGTTGCGATCCGGCACTGTTGAAACCGGCCGGGGCCGCCATATCCGATCCAATCACACCGTCGGTTCCAAAGCCGATCTCCAGCACCGACCCTTGCAAGAATCCGTCGCCGAGAATCGGGTTGCTCGGCGTGGTGATGTTGATCGTGGTCGTCTTGGAATCCTGCAACGAGCCACCGAGGCCGGTGTTGCCGAGATCATTGACGACGAAGCTGAGCGATTCGGTCGGAGCGTGATTGATCGCGCTGTTGTAAATCAGTCCGTCGAGTGCCGCATTGATGTCAGCGACCAATCCCGTGAAAACCATCGCTGTGTCGGCGGTTCCATCTCCAGACGTAAACGTCAGGCCGGTCGTTGAAGCAAGAGTCAGCGTCCCTTCGGCCAACGTCAGCGACACGCGAATCGGGCTGCTTCCGGCATCGGAATCGGCAACGCTGAGCGCCGTCGCTCCCGTGAACGTGTATCCCAAACCAGCGGTCATCGTGACACTGACCGGAGCTGTCGCAACCGGGGCATCGTTAATCGACGTAAATGAGCTGATCGTGACGGTGCTCGGCGCGGACGTGAGCGATCCGTCGCTGGCCGCCAGTGTGTAAGTTGGAGCCGCTTCGCCGCCGTCGTGAACGAATTGCACCGCTCCGCTGTTGATCTGCTGCTGCGTGAACGTCGTGATCGCCGTCCCCGCTGCCGACACGAATTCAAACTGCCCGCCGCTCACGCTGCTGACGTTGTACGTCAGTTGAGCCGCCGTGTTATCAGGATCGGTCGCATTCAGGTACCCGCTGCCAAGCACAACGGTTGCCCCTTCGGTGATCGTCAATTGATTGGTCGAAACAACCGGCAGATCGTTGACCGCGTTGACCGTCACTGTGAACGTCGTCTGAGTCGTCAGTGAACCGTCACTGACCGATAGCGTGATCGTCACCGGCCCGCCGTTCTGATTCGTGCCAGGAATGACATTGATCGTCCGATTCGAGCCGCCGCCGCCGAGCAACAGATTGCCGTTCGGAATGATCGTCGTGTTGCTGCTCGTGGCAGAAACGCTCAACGCATTAGCTGGCGATTCCAGATCACCGACAGTGAAAGTCAGCGCGCCGGTCGCGATGTCCTCGTTGATAACTTGGTCCGAAATCGTTGAGATCGTCGGTGCCTCGTTGACGTTCGTGACCGAGACCGCAACGTCTTGAACATCAGTCAGCCCGACTCCGTCGCTCGACGTCACTTGCACATCGTAAACGTTGTTGCCACCGACGTCGGTCGGCGCTTCGTAGTTCGGTGCGGACACGAACCTCAGCACGCCGGTGTTAGAATCGATCGCAAACTTCGCGGCATCTGCTCCGCCGCTGATTGCGAAAGTCAGAGTTTGAGTCGGCAAGTCGGCAAGTCGGCATCGGTGGCGATGACGGTCGTCACGGCAGTCGAATTCTCAGCAACATTGACCGAAGCCGTCGCGCCGCCGCCGTTGCTCGCGATCACCGGGTTGTTGTCGTTGACCGGTGTGACCGTCACGACGATCGCTTGAGTATCGGTTAGCGTGCCGTCACTGACTTGCACGATCACGTCGTAGATGTTGTCCGTGCCAATGTCGGTAGGCACTTCATAGTTCGGAGCCGAAGCGAACGTCAGCACGCCGGTGCTGGAATTGATCGCGAACTTCGCCGCGTCCGCTCCGCCGCTGATCGAGTAGGTCAGCGTCTGGCCCGGCAAGTCGGCATCGGTGGCGGTGACGGTCGTCACCGCCGTGCTGTTCTCGGCCACGTTGACTGCGGCCGTCGCACCCGCG
>JANMIF010000587.1:0-10362 GCA_031375695.1 Planctomyces sp. | reverse complement strand
CCCCCCGCGTCCGCTTGGGCGCGCGTACCACTAACCTATAAATCCCCCATTGTGTACGGTTGGGAGCGCACCCCCTCGTTGACGCTTCGGGTTACTTATTCTGCCATTCGGCTTACGCCAATTCTGGCAGCGGTTTTTTGCCTTCGACCACGTACTGCGGACGTCCGGAAAGATCGTTGAGTTTGGTTTCGAGATCGATCCCCAGGTGCTGATAAAGCGTCGCGATGACTTCGGCAAAGTGAATCGGGCGTTCGGCGATTTCGGCTCCGTGCCGATCGGTCGCGCCGATGATTTGGCCCGCGCGGATGCCGCCGCCAGCGAGCACTCCGCCGCCGACTTGTGGCCAATGATCGCGGCCTGCGTCTTTGTTAATGCGCGGCGTGCGGCCGAACTCGCCCCACGCGCAGACCATCACGTCGTCCGCCAAGCCGCGAGCATGTAAATCTTCGATCAAAGCGGACAAGCCTTGATCGAACGGTGGCAGGTGCGTGTTCTTCATGCCGTTGAAGTTGTCGCTGTGAAAATCCCAGCGGCCGAAGTTCAACGTCACCACGCGAGCACCGGCCTCAATCAATCGCCGAGCCATCAAAAAATGTTCGAGATTGCGCGGCGCTCCGTCGCCGAAATTCTTTTCGTCCCCTTTGCCATAACGCTCGCGCGTCGCCGCATCTTCCTTGGAGAGGTCCA
The DNA here is from genome assembly GCA_031375695.1 of Planctomyces sp. Taxonomy (GTDB): domain Bacteria; phylum Planctomycetota; class Planctomycetia; order Planctomycetales; family Planctomycetaceae; genus SXKJ01. Next base: position 9,675 of record JANMIF010000587.1, on the reverse strand, counting down.
ACGCATCGACCAATTTACTCGAAGTCAGGATCTCGAACGCCTGCCGAGTCAGTGAATCCATGCCGGTCATCGTTCCCGACGCATCCGCCTCACGACAGATTTGATCGACCGAAGCCAGCAACGCTTTGCGATCGCCCAGTCGCGCGGCATCAATTCCGTTGAGCACCATGTCGGCTCGTCCCGGTCCCGACGGACGGAACGCCGCGTGAGAAATTCCCAGATAACCGGGCAACCCCGGAGAGCCATACGGCGGATGCCCGGTGTCCGGCGACAAGCCCACGAACGACGGCACCGCTTTGTTGCGCGGGCCGAGCAGTTTCGACACCGTCGAACCGACTGACGGCCAACCACCAGGAGGCTGCTGTCGCTTCGAGCGGCCGGTGTAGCAAATGAACGAATCGTGATCCCCATCCGGCGACCCATAGACCGACCGCAATGGCACCAGCTTATCCATGATCGCCGCCATACGCGGCATGTGCTCGCAAATCTCGATACCAGGGACGTTCGTCGGGATCGGCCGGAACTCACCCCGAATCTCGGTCGGAGCGTTCATTTTCAAATCGTACATGTCCTGATGACCGGGCGCGCCGCACATGTAAACCATGATGGCCGACTTCGCCGACTTTTTCCCGGACGCCTGATCTGCTCGCAGCAAATCGGCCAACGTCAGCCCACCGATGGCCAACGATCCCACCTTCAGCATGTCGCGACGAGTCATCCCGTCGCAGAGCGTCTTCTTCGATCCAAGAAAATTCAGCATGGTGGGAACTCGGTAGGCGGGAGAATTCAGGTGGGAGCCACCTCGGGCTAATCCGACGCAGGCACATGGTAATATCGGGCCACGATGACTGACAACAAGAGGCAATCACGATCACAGGACCGGGCCGCTGTGGCTTGGCCGTTTCCGGATTGCAGGGTGGGGCGAGTCATCGAGTCCCAGAACATCGTTCTCTGAGCGTAGTAGGTCTTGATGACTCAACCCGCCCTACCCTTCTCTCGAACCGGCCATCCTGCCCCTTAGGACCGGCGCATCAATAATTGTCGTAGGACGGGCACTCTTGCCCGTCTTTCGCTCGGTGACGGGCAAGAGTGCCCGTCCTACAAATGAGACACTTGTTGATGCGCCGGTCCTTAGCGAGTCCGGTTCGGGTCGACATCGACAACTTCTTCACTGTCGGCTTCTTCACTGTCGGTGTGATCGAAGCCATTTGTCCCTTGTACGAGATTCGGCGGCGGGGCGGCCATCATTCGTCGTAGGACAGTCAGAACTTCAGCCCGCGAGTGCAGGTCGAGCTTTTGAAAAATACTGCCGACCTGTGTTCGGACCGTGTTCGGACTGCGGTGAAGTTTCTTGCCAATCGCTGCATCTTCCAGGATTCCTTGGCCCATCCACAGGACCACTTGCCGTTCAGCAACGCTGAGCTCAGCCAAGTTCGGAGGATTCGCGGACGGAAGGTTCATCGACTGCGTCGATCGTAAGTCAGATGCCGAGTGATTGACTTGGGGGCCGCCACCGTTTTTTGGAACGTGTGCGATGACATCCAATTGCAATCCCGCTAGCCACAGCCGGTCGCCGATGGAAACTGGAGCTTGGTCCATTCCTTCCACCGGCACTCCATTGACGCGAGTACCCAGCAAAGAACCGAGATCCTTGATCCAAATCCCATCCGATTCAGCCCAAACTTGGGCGTGACTTCGCGAAACCGACGTGAATTTGCTGGGGATGAGAATCTCTGCCGTCGGCCCGCGACCGATCAACTGTTGACGGCTAGAAATCGTGTGGGACCAACGTGCCGGAGCGACATTGGTCATGATCAAATCGGCCATTGGCGAGACCGATGTCACTAACACGCTCATTGTTTGTTCAACTTTACGGTCAGTTTGCACTTGTCGTCGCGTCCGTCCTGAGTTTGGTGTCACATACGAACGATCAGATCGGGGGTTGTCAACGACTCAAACGAATGAATTTGAGTGAAATTGAACGGATCAAACCCAGCCGATTTCAGTTCCACAGGGACGACCGAGAATAGCCTTATCAGGCGAACGGCAGGACTTGATTGACAGCCTTTGGAAAAACTCGTGGAGCAGGATTTCATCCTGCTCGAATGCCGAAGATTTCAGGCAGGTTGAAAACCTGCCCCACGTTTTTCAACAGGCTGTTAACCCGAAGAGTCAGCGAGGGTGAACGCTTCACAGAGTTCGGAATCCTGGATTTGCCGCATCCGTCTGACGATGCCTTCATGGTCGCGTGCTTGATTCACACTGCCCGTGAAATGCCGAGCACCTCATCATTCGTCGGGCGTCGGGCGTCGGGAAATTTTCACGATGACGACCAGAATTACGTTTTTTAACGTATGCCTGCGGCAAGCCCTATCGACTACATTCAGCGGACCAACGGTTCGAATTCCCCCCCTCTGATAAGGACTGCAATCATGCCAACGTTTTCTTGGTTGAATTCGATGAAGAAACAACTCGTGCGAGGTTTGCAGTCGAAACAACGCCGGAGTCGCCGTCAGCGGTATTTTGAATCTTCACGCGGCATCGAGCAAGTTGAATCAAGGTTGCTGTTGTCCGCAGTAGTCGTCACGAATCAAGACGACTACGCGCCAGGGAGTACGGCGCTGATCACCGCATCGAACGACACTGCCGCCGGGACGAACTTTGCAAACGGCGAGTTGGTACAATTTCAGGTCGCGCGAACCGATGGCATCGCCGACTACCCGAGCGGAAACCTCCCCTGGTACGTCACTGATGGTGTGGCCGGCTTCGAGCCCTATGAAGCAGACATCAACAACGACGGTACGCTCGACCGTGTCTTCCCTGACACCAATCCGGCGGCTGGCGCTGTCGGAACCTCTTGGTTTGTCGAGGATCAATACGCAAACTCGTCACTGCAGCTGACGGCGATCGGTCAAGCCTCGGGAGCTGTAGCGAAATGGGACTTTACGGATGCCAACACTATCTCCACGACAATTTCGCCAACTTCGGCAACGGGGTCCACTGTTTTTACGATGATCGTAACGAACAACATTGGTGGTACCACGATGAAGAGCATCGATATCAATATTCCCAATTCGATTGTAGTAACGAGCGTCTCTACCAGCCCAAGTTGGACCAATACCAGCACTTCCACTGTCCTGAAGTTCGCAAACAGCACCGGTCTAGCTAATGGCAGTTCATTGACGATCACATTTACCGCAACTCCTTCGGGCGGTACCGATACATGGACGATGACTGGCCACAGCAATGCCGGTTTCAACGGGGCAAATTTCGCCCTCACTAGTCCGGTGACGGTGACGTCGAAGATCAATACCACAACGGTCAACAACGGTGTCCCGAGTGGTGCTGTATACGACGGTGCCACTCACGCTATAACGGGAGTGACCGTGTCTGGTCCTGGATTAATCCCAGGGGCCGTGGTCGTCACGACCTATTTCGACACGCACGGGACCGTTGACACGGCCGACGATACGGCCCTTGGCAGCGCACCGACAAACGCCGGCCATTACAAAGTTGTTTCCACGTATGCTGGCGATGCCACTCGTAATGGCAGCAACGACACTGACTTTTTCGACATCGCGAAGGCAACGGCCGCCATCAATGTCGGTGGCTACAGCACGCCATACGACGGAATGGTGCACGGACTGAGTGGAAGTGCGAGTGGCGTGGATGGTGACCTGAGCGCGTTCCTGAGCTACGGCGCGGGGGTGACGAACGTTCCCGGTGGCCTGGTCACTTGGAGCTTCGACGCGGGTCCGAACTACAACACCGCCAGCGGCAGCTCGTTGGTAACAATCACTAAGGTGGACGCGACGGTCGTAGTCACGCCGTACGATGTGCCGTACGACACGTTTTCGCACACGGCGACCTACACGATCGCTGGTGTGAACGGCGAAATGGGTGCTACCGTCGGCAGCGTCACACTGAATACGACGCACACCATCGCTGGCACATATGCCACCGACTCCTGGAGCTTCACGGGGACCGGCAACTACAACAACATTTCCAGCACGACGATCACGGACATCATCCGCGCCCGCTGTGCAACCGTGAACTACATCGGCCAGACGACATTTGTCACTTCAGGCACCAGTGCTACGACGGCTCAGGTCACGTTGACCGCTAGTATGCAAGATCCGACCGGGACGGGCTTGGTCGGTGCGACCGTCGACTTCATTTGGCTCGACGGCAGCGTCAACGGCAAGGTACTAGCCAGTGGTGTCACGGTAAGCCAAGTCCCAGGCAATCCGAGCACGGGGACGGCGAATAAGATCGTCACTCTCAGCACTGGCCAGTACGGTTCTGAATCATACCTCATCCTCGTGAGGCTCACCGGCAACTACACCAACAGCAGTCAAGCCAGCACCGATAAGACGGCCACGGTTGTTGTCTCCAAAATGGCCGCCACCTCGGAAATCATCGGCGGCGGAAACATTGCCAACTTGGTGCAGAACGGGACTTCGGGGAAAGCCGGCTTGTATGGTCAGAATGCGAGCGGCCAAACGGCTTACAGCATTGGCTTGAAATACAACAAGTCGGGGACGAACCCGCAAGGAAAGATCGCGTTGTCGATCGAGCAGGCTGGTGGCAGCACGGTCTACATTAAGTCGAACTCGATCTCGTCGATTGCGGTCACAGCCGCTACCGTCGGTAAAGACGCGGTCGTTTACACCAAGTGCAGCATCTATAAAGTTGACTCTTCTGGCGTGACGACCACGCTCGACGGCGGTGCCACGCTGCGAGTGGACCTCCACGACGAGGCCGGTAGTACATACGACAAGATCGGGTTCACCGTTCTTTCGTCCAAGACCAGCACGCTGGCGTACTCGAACAACTGGTTCTATGACGCCACGAAGAAGCTGTGGAGTACCAAGACTCAATCTGGTGGAAGTTTCACGATTAGCTAGCTCATCGAAATGAGCGGTGTTATTCCAATCGCCGTGACATCTGACCGTCAAGCGTTTCGCTGAGCGAGATCGCTTGATGGTCAGAAGATGGCTCGGACGGGTTCCTTGAAAGCAATGACTCGGCGATGAATCGCCGGGTCATTGTTATTTATTGAGTAGCAAAATGCGTGCATTGAAAAATGGGTGGAATTGTTCCCGCCAATCTCATGTCGTTGGAGCGTCCGATTGAGCGGCGAGCGGGCTGCCAATATCCAATCATTCGCTCGATCGAAATAGGTTCGGTGGACTTGGCGTATGACAGTAGCTCCTGCTTAACGCAGCCGACAAACCTGCTGCTCCGGCCGCTAAGCCGACTCCAGTCGGACCCAAGGGGAAATGACAGAGAAGTGGAGCTGATCAGCACGAGAGTTTGCCATAAGCAATGGGCCCGCTTCGGACTCGACTCGGCTTCAAAAACCACATCAATCCTTGGAGTGCGGTGAAGTATCACCGCACTCTATTTTCTTGGTTCGATGCTTTCGGCCAGCCTGGCCCGTTTATGAATTTTCCAGTAGCCACGCTCGCCAAGAGCGTGAGCTATGTCCCGTTCAAACTTGGTCGTACCCACGCTCTTGGCGAGCGTGGGTACGATCACAATCACAACAACGCAAACCAGACCCAGAGCCTACCTGTCGTTTCAATGCAAAAGGTGGTCAGGATTTTTTCCTCTGGTAAACTGCAGAGATGAGCGATTCGCCACAACTTGTGTATCTGATGCGGGGCCTGCCAGCCTGCGGTAAGAGTTACACCGCACGACGCCTAGCGGGAACAGCCGGAGTCGTGCTCGAAACCGACGAGTACTTCTATACCCAGGTGGGCAACGATCCCGCCTCCTACGACTACAGCGACGAGCTGTTGCCGGTCGCCCGCCAATGGAACTTAGCCAGATTCCGCGACGCGATCTCGCAAGGCCTATCACCGATCGTTGTCGATCGCGGCAACGGCCTGAACCCAGAGACTCGTGAATACGCCGCCTACGCGGTCGAACATGGCTATGACGTGGAACTCGCCGAGCCCGAGTCTCCCTGGTGGCAGGAACTACGAGTCCTCCTGAAGTACCGGCAATTTGTGGACGACAAGCTATTTGATGACTGGGCAAAAAAACTGGCCGATATGACTCGCGACATGCACTGCGTCCCCAGATCGACGATCCGACACTGGATGAGTCACTGGCGACACGACCTCACGGTCGAGGATATTCTGAACGCCGGCGAGACTTAGCCCAGATGATTCCTGTGAATTTCGAGCCGCGACCGTGACGGGAGTGGTCACGAAAGGACTGAACACTCCCTGACGGTCGCGGCTCAAAAAACAGGCTGCTCGCTGACGTACCCTTACGATGAATAATCACGGTGAGGGGTCGGCAAGAATAAGTTCGTAGTTCCGCCTTTAGGCGGCACAAGTATCACGGCATGGAGTAGCCAAGCACTTCACGCAGTTCGATCGCTCGATGTTCATGAGCCGAACGATAACAGGCTTCGACCAATGCCATCGTTTTCAGATTGTCATCGCCGCTGATTTCCGGAACCGTCCCCTCTTCCAAGGCACACAGCAGTTGAGCCATCGGACCGACAAAGGCATCGGGGAACCAAACTTCGTTCCAACGCGGTTGCTGCCATGTCGGCGACGTCGCCCCGCGACTCGCATTCGATGAAGCAATCGTCGTATAGTCGAGAGTGCTAGGAGTTCGCTGCGGATAGCTGGGCCAGCCGATTGTGCCGCGAGCCATGCCCGTGGTCCCTTCGACTCGCCACTTGATGCCGATATCGGCAGCGGCTCCTTCAACGGAAGGACCGGCCCACACGTCGTCCCACGAAGCGGCTCGCAGGCCGTTCGCGTATTCCAAAATGTACAGGCAGATGCCGTCGGCATGCTCAAACTTTTTCGACGTGCGCGGGTCGGGGCGAATGCTGGCGAAAACTCGTTCCGGGTCGCCAAACCAAAATCGCAGCGTGTCCAGATGATGAATGCTCATGATCCGCAGCGTCACCCAACCCAGCCGCTGTTGCCACGGCATCCAATGCGGGATCGCTCGCATGTCGATCGTCGCCAGCACCGGCTCGCCCAACTCGCCGCTGTCGAGCAACGACTTCATCGCTCGCACCGACTGGTCGTACCGCATGTTCTGATTCACTGCGAGCACAATCCCCGCGTCTCGGCACAACCGCACGATCTCGACCGCTTCGGCGAGGTTCATCCCGAGCGGCTTCTGAGCCAAAATGCCGCGCACATGATCGGCGTGCTTGACTGCCTCACGCACGACCTCAATCTGCACATCCGGCGGCACGGCGATATCGACCACTTCAATGCTCGGATCACTCAACAATTCTTGATACGAGCCATGCACAGTCGGAATGGAATGCCGCTTCGCAACCTCTTCGGCTCGTGTCCGCGACCCAGAACAAATCGCGACCGGATTGAACCCCGCCTGCCGATACGCCACCAAATGGCAATCGGCCATGATGAACCCGGCACCAATACAGCCGATGCGCGGCGACCTGTTTCGCGGAAGTTTCGGGAGATAGTTCAGTTCAGCCATTGGGCATATTCCTCGGAAGTTCGTTCTTCACAGTCGGCGCAAGATTCACTTGAGTCGCTGAGAAGCTCGGCGTTTAGCTTGGTCGAAAAGGTCGGCTGCTGACATCGGTTTGGGCGAGGCCGGCTGCGGCGCGGGAGCCTGGCTTGTCGGGACCGGGGACAGCGCGGAGTCAGGTGTGGCAGTGCTCGCAGCGATCGGTTGCGGCGCGGTGCGGCGTTTAGTCAAAGCCGGTTTGAGACTCTGCCACCACGGGATTCTTGCGGACGACGGCACGGCGTGTTGTTCATCAACTTCGGACGGTCCTTCGGCGGCGCGACGACGGAACAATCTCGCGGCCAAGCTGTCCCACAACATCAATCTGCGGCCTGCGATTTCCAGCAACAACACGATCAGACAAACGGTAAACAACAGCGGCAACAGCGATCGCGTTTGCGCACTGCGCGGTGGATCGGACAGGATCGACAGGATGTCTGTTCGTTCGCGGCCACCTGTCAGCTTCTTGATTTCGGTCAGCAGTTCGCGACCTTCCGGCTGATTGATGCGTGGCGCGAACTCCGGAGAATACGGCAGCGTCACGGTCGGCCCGCGAACAAACTCGCGACTCCCCTTCCCCGTCGCTTTAACCAGCGTGCGGTAGGTTCCAGTTTGCTCCAATCGAAATCTCGCCTGCAACGAATTTGGGCCGGTCCACAGAAAATCGGGAGTCAGCGGCTGAGTCCGCTCATCACCCGGCGGCACGACGACCAAGCGCGGAGCCTCTTCGCGATGTCTCTCACCACGATCCGGGTCGAGTTCGACATTCACGATCGCGTCTTGTCCTTCACGCTGCATCGTGACAAACAGATCGTCGGGCGATGTCGAATTCAGCAGCCAGCGCGATTGAGTCACCACGAACCCGGCGTAGTCATCCCAATCGGCGAACGGCCCCGAGTTGCGGCCGTCGGCTTCAATCGACAACGCGGCGACTCGCCCCAAACCGCGATACCAGAAGGCCAGCCACGGCGCGGCGTACTCGTCCGTCGAGATCAACGCCGCCGTCGCTTCCGGCTTCAGATAACTGAGGTTGTAACCCAACACTGGCGGAAACGGGCCGCTGCCAAGTTCCCCCATCAGCCGCGCATCTGGCAGCAACTTGCCACGAATTCCGCCTGGGCCATGTGCCTTCTCGTCGTGCTTGATGAACGTGTTGCGAGCGATGCTCATCGTGTCTTGCGCAAACAACCGCGGCAGCTCTTCGGCATCGTCGGTGAACATGATTTGGCCGTCGCCAAGTTTCGCGATGTCCTTCAACAGCTCGGCGTGAATGTCGTGATCTGTGCCGAGTCCGATCACGCTGACGGTGATCCCGGCATCGCGATATTTCTTGAGCAAATTGGCGTAATCCCCAGGCTCTTCGCTGTCGCAGGCATCGGAAAACAAAATGATGTGCCGCGTCGCATACTCGCCCGCTTTGTTCAATTCCTGGCCCGCCGCGACCAACGCCTCGTATACGAAGATGCCGCCTCCTTGGCTTTGTATCGTCAGAACTTTCGCGGCGATCGCTTCCTTCGTCGATTCGTCTTCGATCGTCCGCATCGGCGAGATGATGTGCGGCGAGCTATCGACCGCGATCACGGCGACTTTGTCCTGCGGCGACAACAGCCGCACGGCCGCCGCCGTCCCTTGATCGGCGAGGTCCATTTTCACTTTGCCCCCCGCGACCGGAGCCATCATGCTCCCTGACCGATCCAGCGCGATCGCGATCGCCACGCGGTTCTTGCGATGCTCCTGACGCAACTCCATCGACACCGGCAAGATGTCCTCCAACGGACTTTTGAAATACCCGCCGACCCCGAAACTCCGCTCCCCCCCGGTCATCAACAAGCCGCCGCCAAGGTCTTCCACCCACTGAGACAACCGTTCCATCTTCAGCCGACCCAAATCGGACGCCGCGACATTCTCGATGATCACCGCCCGATACGAGTCGAGCGCATCCTGAGTCAACGGATGAACCTTTGCCGCCGAAACATCCACCGGCAACCGAGCCGCCTCCAATGCCAACACCACGTTGTCTCGCTCCCCATCTTTATTGAGCAACAAGATTCGCGGCGGGGCTTCGACTCGCACAACCCCCGCACCGCGATTGTTCTCCTCGACGGGATCGGTCGATTGATTACTTGCGATTTGCGATTTGGGGTTTGATTTGGGGGG
>JANMIF010000492.1:0-5548 GCA_031375695.1 Planctomyces sp. | reverse complement strand
TGAAGATATTGCCGATATGGATGTGCTGCGAGCCTGGTTGGTGGAACTCGTCGAACAGGTCGCCCGCCGCTTGCGACGGCAGGACATCAAAGGCCGCACGGTGGAATTGAAAGTGCGATTCGCGGACTTCAAGACGATTTCGCGATCACTGACACTTGCGGGACCGACCAACATCACCCAGGAATTACTGGACGCCGGCGTCGAACTGCTGACGAAACGCCTCCCTTCGCGTCATCAGCCAGTGCGATTGTTGGGGTTCGGCGTCAACAAACTTGATAGCTCTGGTACGTCTCAGCAACAACTCTTCGATCATCCTGACCGCGAGCGTCATCAAGAACTTGATCGCGTGGCGGACCAAATAACGGCAAAGTTCGGCAAGTTGGCCATTCGTCGCGGTGCTAGGCTCGACAAGGGAGATGAAGGACGCTGAAGGAAAGATGCGCCGACCACATCGAGCCGCACGCGGGCGACCATGTGGGAAAGCTGAAACTCGTCACGTCAGATTGTCGGTGGCAAATCGATCGCCGGGTTCTGCTCGAAGAAGCCATCGGGCTTGAGCCAGAATCCCAGCGACGAGACCGGCATGACCGGCCAGTCTTCGGGACGCGGGACGTGGTTGTGTGAGAATACGTACCAAACCACGAGCGGAGTGTCCGTGACATTGCGATTGGCGGCGGTCCAGCGCGAGAGGCCGTCGCCCGTCGGATGTTGATTCGGATACTCACCAGCGGGATAGCGTTCGGCGGGCTCATACGGCGTGACCCACAGATGATGGGCCGCGAAGCCGGCGCGTTTCATCACGGCGGCATCCGCTTGCACGAACGCTGGACAATTCTCGCCGGGGATCAGTCGATAGCTGACGGGCCGACCAAGCCGGTTGCGCTGCTGCGTGTTGGCGATTCGCCAGAAGCGTGCCGAGCCGCTGTTGACTGATCGCTGGGCTGAATGTTCGCGCGCGAGCAAGGTCTCTTCCGCGCGGAACGCATTGCCGTGCGGATTTTCCGGACCGCGCGGAACCGAAGCCGTGTTGACCTCGTAGACCGAGTTCGCATCGCCATCGACTCGCGGGTCCAGCCGAGCGGCAAAGATATGCTGATGAAACGGCGCGTTGACTTGCGGTGCGATCTCGTTGCCGAACCGCGAGGTCTCCCCTGGCTTCAGCGAGGTCGTGTTCATGATTCCCGTCAGCTTCACGTCGCAGTGGATCGAGCCGTCCTGATAGAAATGCCAGAAGAAGCCGTACTCGTAGTTACCGACCGTCGCAATGAGCGACACGACCAGTCGCCGCGAGCGCCGAGTCTCGTTCTGATTTGTCCGCCAGTCGGTGTGCTTCCAGAGCAAACCAGCGTCCTCTTCGTGCAGGCAAATCGCATTTTTGATCGTGACGGGCCGGCCGCGACTGTCGGTCAGATCGACGTCGAAATACTTGATCGTGCCGAGACAGTCGCAGCCGAGTTGCAGCGAATTGGCCATCGTGCCGATGCCGTACTCACCGATGTCGAAAGCGTTCTTGCGATAGCTCCCTTCGCTGGGATCGCCGTACGGGACGACCATCTCGCAGACGCTGGCTCGATGCAAGATCGGTCGTTCACGCTCGCCGTCTTGGTAGCTGATGGTGTGTAGCACGAGTCCCTCGCGCGGCGTGAAGCCGACTCGGAATCGCCACTTCTGCCAGCGGACTTCGTGACCATCGACCTGGAAACTTGGCCCGTCGGGCTGCGAGATGTGGATCGGATTCAGGTCGGTGCGTGTCTTCTGGATGTACTCGCGGGCCCAATTTCCGGCGGTTGGCGGGAGCGGGACGACGCCGTAATCTTCGACGCGCGTCACTTCCATCTTGGCCAAATCGACCACCGCAACGACCCCTTCGAGCGGTCGGGCATAGCCGTTGTCCTTCGGCTCGGCGCGCACAAAGCACAACGCGCGGGACAGCCGCTTCCCTTTGTCCTCCGGAGCCTCGGTGCCGTACATGCCGGCGGACCACGGCTCGACCATCACCAGGTCGACGTCTTTCACGCCGCGCTTCGCCAACGCCGCGCGGAACTCCGGCGAACGTTTGACGGCCGCCTCGCACTCCACAAACTCGTCCATCATGATCGGCGGCTGAATTCCCGCTCCGAGCGACTCGAACCTCGTCACTCGTCCCGTCGCGAGATCCACGGTCGCCTCGTACCCCTGCGATTTCGCCGTGTCCAACAAGACCGCCAGCGCGTGTCTCGCGATCGCTTGCCCCCCGCGATGGGCCACGATCTCCGCACGAGTCGGTTCGGCCAACGAGATGCTCACGAAACGCCACGACTCGCCGAGCCGCTTCTCGGTCTGTAGCCGAGAGACCGCCAGCTCGATTTCGGATGCCGACAGCGGATCAAGCGGATGCCGCGGATTGCTCGGTTTCGTGGCAGGCTCGGCTGCGGCGGTCGGAGTTGTTAGCCAGCGCCCAACGGACATGACCCCCGCGACGGCGGTTGAGGCTTCCAAAAAACTACGACGAGAGAATTCGGAGTTCGAAGGTTCCTGAGTCATCGGAGCACCTCATGAGATAGGTCAGCCTTTCCAAGCCGACTTCTGATAGGGAATTTGAATCAGCTCGTCAATCATCTCTTGGGTGGCGATGGCTCGGTTGTGATAGGCGGTCAGGGTCTTTTGCAGCATCTCGCTGAAGGCTCGCGACTGGACGACGTTTCGCTGACCGCGTCGTTTGATCTCGTCCTTGAGAAGCTTAGCGAGCAGTTCGGCGGCGACGTTCTTGTGCTTCAGGCCGCGCACTTCGGTGAGGAATTTGTCGGACAGGATCGAGATGTCCGGGCGCTTGATGCCCGCCGCGGTGAAGACGTCGATGATCTCTTCCTTGACGGTGAGAGCCTTGGAGACCAGTTGCCGGATCGCGGCGTTGAGGTCTTCTTGCGCCTTCCGTTCGCGGGAGGGTTTGACCAAGGCCGATCGCACGGCTTGGAAGAAGGCGATGGCGTCGCGCAGGCGGATCGCTTCATCGTGAGCGTTACACAAGGCGAAGGCACGGGAGATGTCGGTCACGACCTTGGTGAAGCGAGCCTTCCCGTCTTCCTGTTGCAAGACGTGTTCTTGACCGACGGGCAGCAGGCCGAGCCGCTCGGCCGAAGTGCCGGTCATCCATTTCGACCAGTCGAAGCCGTGCATCAGGTCGCAGCAGACTTCGTACTTCTCCAGCAGCACGGCGACCGCTTGAGCCGTGTCGATGATGGGCGAACCTTGGCCGCCGCTCTCGGTGTAGGTCGCAAACGCCTGCTTCAGCTGATCGGCCAGTCCGACGTAATCGACGATCAACCCGCCCTGCTTGTCGCGGAAGACGCGGTTCACGCGAGCGATGGCCTGCATCAGTCCGTGGCCACGCATCGGTTTGTAGGCGTACATCGTGTGGAGGCAGGGGGCGCCGAAGCTGGTCTGCCACATATCGCGGACGATGACGATGCGGAACGGGTCTTTGGTGTCCTTGAACCGCGTGGCCAGAGCCTTCCGGCGTAGCTTGCTGCGAATGTGTGGCTGCCACTCGGCAACGGGACGACCTGCCGCGTCTCGTCGAGCACTCGTAGGAAGGCGTCGAAGCTGGCCGGCTTCTCGAAGATCGTCAGCCGCGCCACCGCGCGATCGGACACATGAAACACTTCTCCTGAACGACATTTTCGTTGGCGTCTAGGTATGATCGACGCGGCCGAACAACTTCATTCGCACATCCGCGAAACAAAGAGACCTGCCCCTTTCTGGCCTTCAAGGAGACAACCATGAGTTCGATGAGTTCGCGATGGCTGTTTCTACTCAAGAAGGGAGCTCTTCATGCTGCGAATCACTCTGCTGTTGACGGTCACCGCATCGGCATTCGGTGCCGAGCCGACCAAATACGTTCCCTCCAATGCGTATGTCCTCCCCAAGTACACGGCGACCGAAGGCGAAGGCTATTTCGCCATCATTGAGGGCCATAACAAGTGCCTTTACATCGGCACGCATGCCAATGCCGTGAACTCGTGGCTGGTTGAGTTCAACACGGTGGAAAAGAAGATGCGAGTTGCCGTGGATGCCCACCAGACGATCGGCATCGATCTGAAGGGCTTCGGCTCCCAGTCGAAAATTCACACTCGCAACAACACCGGGGCCAGCGGCAAAATCTACTTCGGCACCAAGCAGGGTTATCCCAACGAAAAGGAGAAACGCGAGGACTATCCCGGCGGTTATCCGATGGTCTACGACCCCGCCACCGACACCACCAAGGTGTATCCCATTCCGGTCCCGCATCACGGCATCAACAGCATCATGCCGGATGAATCACGCGGCGTTGCCTACATCTCCACCTGTGCCGATGGTCGCCCCGGTCCCGGTGAAAGTTCCATCTTCCTGAAGCTCGATCTGAAGACCGGCAAGTCTCAGGAACTTCTGGATACGAAGCACATCCTCGGCTTCATCTGCGTCGATCATCTTGGCCGAGCTTATCACCCGGTGCTCGGCGGCAAGATCGCTCGTTACGACCCCGACAAAAACAAGCTGGAACTCCTCGATCAGACCATCAACGGCAAAGCCCCGGCGACGGATTCTCATCTGATGGATCCCGGCAACGGCCATGCCATCAACTGGGACATGACGCCCGACGGCAAGACTCTGTATTGCCTGCCGATGGCTACTAACCTGCTTTACAGTTACGACCTGACCGTCGAGGGAAACACGATCCCCGGCACGTCGCACGGCGCGCTGATTCCCGGTGCGAAGCTGACCGATTGCCGAGCGATGTGCGTCGGCCCCACCGGCACCGCGTGGGCAGCGATCACCGAAACCGTCGAGGGCTTCGGTATGAAACTGCACCTCGTCAGCTACAAGGCCGGCGACAAGGCTCCGAAAGACCACGGCGTTGTTTCTGTAGCGAATTCCGACTTCACCGAATTCAATGACAAGGAAGGTAAGCCGTTGCCGTTCCACACCGGCTTCGTCAAGCAAGACGACGGCGCGATGCTGACGAAATTCGTGATCCTTGGCGTCTGCCAGGTGAAGAGCGGCGCGGTCTACATTTTGGCGCTGCACCCGTACTCGATCTTGGAGGTCCAGCCGGAGGCGTTCAAGTAACGCCGACCGTGAACGAGGGCCCTACTCGAACTATACAATCTCATGAGGAACAGCAACGCGATGAGCCCAAACGACAAAGGACAGATCATGCTCGCCGACTCGACAACGATTGGTTCAATCACGACTGGCGTGCGCATATTCCTGTTGACGGGATGTGTCTTGGCGATGACCAGCGGATTGGCCGTGCGAGCCGACTCAACACTCGTCGCTGATGGCCAGCCGCGCGCGGCGGTGTTTGTTTCCGAGCGTGTTTGGGACGATGCGACGAAGAATCCGGAGCCAGCCGGTGTGTGGCGGTCGCTCAAGCCGGAGGACAATCGGCGGCGGTTGCGGGAGTCGGTGCGCGACTTCGTCGGTGTCGTTGAGCGGATGTCGGGAGCGAAGTTGCCGGTCGAGGTCGGTGCTCCGAAGGAGGGTGATTCTCGCGTTGCGATCCTGGTCGGTGACTTGGCGGAGGCGAAGT
>JANMIF010000234.1:0-7516 GCA_031375695.1 Planctomyces sp. | reverse complement strand
CCCCGGCGGGCGAAACATTCACGGCAAAACCTTCTCAATCTCCCGGACCAACAACGGCGGAACGTTCGTGTCACGCCAAACACCCGAATTCTCTGCGTATTCTGCGCTACACTTCCAACAAGGCAAATTAGCCTGCCGTGGCGACAGACTCTCGCGCCGCGATTTTCTGCAAGTGGGGACTCTGGGAGTTGGCGGTCTGACCCTGGCCGATTTACTTCGGCTCAAGGCACAGGGGGCGCAGCAGGCCAAGTCATCTCACAAGTCTCTCATCATGATTTATTTGTGCGGAGCTCCTTCGCACATCGACATGTATGACATGAAGCCGCTGGCCCCGGCGGAGTACCGAGGCGAGTTCAAGCCGATCCAGACCAACGTCTCCGGCACGGAGATTTGCGAGCTGATGCCGCTGCAAGCGAAGATTGCGGACAAGCTGACCATCATCCGCAACCTGCGAGCACTCGCCACCGACACCCATGTGCCCGAAGAGTTGTTGTGCGGTTACCCCTGGGGTCCAGAAGGTGGCCCGTTCAGTTTGAAGCCCGGTCTCCGGCCGGTCTTCGGGTCGGTGATCAGCAAGCTCCTTCCGAGCAACGGCACGAACCTCCGTACGTCACGTTGGGCATGGAACAGATGCCCCACGGCGGCCGGAGGTCATTGGCACTCGAACCGTCCTACTTGGGCTTGGCCCATCAGCCATTCGATCCCGGCTCGCCGGGCTTGGTGGCCAACTTGAGTTTGGCCAATGAGATGACATTCGATCGGTTGACCCAGCGCAAGACCTTGCTGGGTGCCGTCGACAACATCAACCGCGCCGTCGAGCGGGCACCGGGGACTTTTGCCGGCATGGACTCGTTCACCGCACAGGCCCTCGACATCGTCAGTTCGACGCGTGCCCGAGACGCCTTCGACGTCAGCAAGGAACCGGAGAAGGTTCGGGAACAGTTCGGCACTCACTCGCGGTTTCTGCAAGCCCGGCGTCTCGTCGAAGCAGGAGTCTCGGTCGTCACTGTGCTGGCCCCCGGCTACTGGGACACCCACGCGAACAACTTCAGTTCGCTGCGGCAGATGCTCCCGGAGTTCGACAAGGGCCTTCACGCCTTGGTGACCGATTTGCACGAGCGCGGCATGGACCAGGATGTGACAGTCGTCGTCTGGGGCGAGTACGGTCGGACGCCGAAGATCAACGGCAATGCCGGTCGCGATCACTGGCCGCAGTCCAGCTTCGCCCTCGTCGCCGGCGGCGGTTTCAAGATGGGCCAGATCATTGGCGCGACGACATCTCGGGCGGAGCAGCCGCTCGGTAGTTCGTACATTCCGCAAAACCTGCTGGCCACGCTGTACCGGGAAGTCTTCGGCATCGATCCCGCAGCGACCCTCCCGGACCACAGCGGTCGCCCAATCGCATTGGTGGAGGAGCGCGAACCCATCAAGGAGCTGCTCTCAGGGGATGCCTGAGTATTTCCTAGCAGTGAGGCCATGGACCGGTCAAAATCACACTTCGCCGCAGCGAGCACCATGATCACCTTGAGCAGGATTGCCCAATGAAGCATCAGACGAGCAAGCTCATATTCGTCATCACTTGGTGTGTGACGGCTCTCGCTGTGGCCGCCGACTCACCCGAGAAGCAGGCCGACAAAGCCGCCCTCGTGGGTCATCCGGTTTCTCTGGTCGTTCAGCCCGAAACGATCCGGCTGACCGGGCCGCGCGCCATGCGACAGATTTTGGTGACCGGACGATACAGCGATGGCAGCGAGCGAGACTTGACGCACTTCTGCGAACTGCAGGTGGAAGCGCCCGATCTGGTGAAGATCAGCCGCGGTGGATTGCTGCGTCCTCAAAAGGCGGGCGAGACGGCGTTGGTGATTCAGGCCGGAGAGCGGACAGCGCGCGTGCCGATCGTCGTCACCGACTTCGACAAATCGCAGCCGGTCAGCTTTCGGCATGAGTTCATTGCGGCGCTCAATGTCGCCGGTTGCAACGCGGGCGCTTGTCATGGCATTCCCAGCGGGCGGGGTGGATTCAAGCTGAGTCTGCGAGGCTACGATCCGGCGGCTGACTACATCGAGTTGACGAGCTCGGCCCAAGGCCGTCGCACCAATCGGTTCGATGCGGAGGCGAGTTTGATCTTGAAGAAGGGGCTGGGGCAGATCCCCCACGCGGGAGGGCCGCGGTTGTTGTCGGTCAATACGGTCCCGCAAGAGATTGTTCGCGCCTGGTTGGCCGATGGTGTGCGTGACGACTCGGCCGACTTGCCGGCCATGACCAAGATCGAAGTTCTCCCCGGTAGCCGGGTGCAGACCGCGCCGGCTCGTTGGCAACAACTGGCGGTGTTGGCCCACTTTGCCGACGGCAGCGTGCGCGACGTCACCCGATTGACAGCTTTCAGCAGCAGCGACGACAGCATCGCTGCCGTCGATGCGAATGGGCTGGTGGAAATGAAGCAGACGGGTGAGGCCGCCATCTTGTGCCGCTATCTCAGCATCATCGAGTGCGCCCGGCTCACTTATCTCGAACCGCAGCCCAGCTTCGTCTGGCCCAATCCTCCCGCGCACAACGACGTGGATCGGCATGTCTTCGCGAAACTCAAGGCGCTGAACCTGCTCCCAGCGGATCTCTGTACCGACCAGGAATTCGTGCGACGGGCGTACCTCGATCTCTGTGCCATCTTGCCGACGCCGGACGAGTGCCGTGTCTTTCTGGCCGATCCCGCGCCCAACAAACGTGCCCGGCTGATCGACCAGTTGTTGGAGCGACCTGAGTTCGCTGACTACCTCGCTTACAAGTGGCTCGACGTTTTACGCTCCAACCGCTTGACCATTCAGATCAAGGGGAGCCATGCGTATCGGCAGTGGCTGCGCAGCAACATCGAACGCAACGCGCCGTGGAACGAAGTGGTCTCGGAGCTTTTGACGGCCAGCGGGAGCACGTTTACGAATCCCCCCGCAAATTATTTCCGCGGGCCGTACGACAACGGAGCACCCGTGGTTCAGGGCGCACAGAACCTGGCCGAGAGCACCGCGCAACTTTTCTTCGGCATTCGACTGCAATGCGCGAAGTGCCACAACCATCCGTTCGAGCGTTGGACTCAGGACGACTACTATCACATGGCGGCTTGGTTCGCGCAGCTCAAGGCGGAGCCGGATGGAGAGAATCCGGGCAGCCCAAAGCAGCCGTATCCCTGGCAGTTGCGAGAGAACGCGCTCGTGATCTACTCGGACGGTCGCGGGGAAGTCACCCATCCGCAGTCCGGGAAAACGATGGCTCCCAAGGTGCTGGGGTTGCCCGCGCCGGTCATTTCGCCAGACGCGGACCGTCGTGGTGTGCTGGCCAAGCTGGTCACCTCGCCAGAGAACCCGTACTTCGCGCGAGCGACCGTCAATCGCATTTGGTTCCATCTGCTCGGCCGGGGGATCGTCGATCCGCCCGATGACTTTCGCGACTCGAACCCTTCGGCCAATGACGCACTGCTGGAGGCCCTGGCCCGCGAGTTCGTGAAGAGTAACTACGATGTGAAGCACGTCGTTCGCACCATCGCTAACTCGCGGACGTATCAGCTCAGCTCCCACGCCAAGGTCGGCAATCAAGAGGACGAGAAATACTTTTCACACGCGCTGGTGCGGCGGAAGCGGCTGACGGCGGAATTGCTGCTCGACGCAGTTTGCGCTGCGACGGGCGAGCCGGAGAAGTTCACCGAAATGCCGGAGGGGACTCGCGCCGTGCAGCTTCCCGATGGGCAGGTCATCTACACCGGCGGTCGGTATGCCTCATGGGACCGCCACCCGTTCTTGAAAGCGTTAGGCCAACCGGCGCGCGAGGCGGTCTGCGAGTGCGAACGCGAAAGCGACCTCAACGTGGCCCGTGCGCTGGAAATGAAAAACGGCTCCTTTGTTCTCGGTAAGCTCCGCGCACCCGATAACCGTTTCGGTCGGCTTTTGGCGAAGGGTTCTCCCGATGCCGACATCGTGACCGAGTTGTTCCTGGCAACGCTGTCGCGGCCGCCACTGGCCGATGAAGTCCGCTCGGCGCTCGAGCATGTGACCAAGGCCGACAACAAGCGCACGGCCTGGGAGGACATCCAATGGGCGCTAATCAATACAAATGAATTCCTGTTCCGACACTGAGCCGCACGGCGCTAGCCGCGGGTGGAAATACCATCGAAACCGGCTCACCGGCGTCTAGCAGCCTTTTGAAAAAGGGGTCAGTCCGACCTGTCCCTTTTTGTCGCCCCCCAGGAGTGCAATCGATGAGTTCTCGCAAAACGATCTCAACCGCCCTTGCGTGCTTGCTGGGCATATTGATGTGTCGCGTAGCCGTTGCCTATCCAGTGGGACCGGCCATGCCCCTGAAGGAACTGGTCGAGAAGTCTGACTTCATCTGCAAGGCGGTCGTCGTCTCGTCAAAGCCCGTTGACGATGCCTGGTTTGATCGGCAGTCCGGTTTCGAATCGGTCGCGACAGAACTCAAGATCGTCGCCGTCTACAAGGGTGACAATCTGTTGCGCGCGTCGTTCCGTCATTACGCGATCAAGAAAGGCGCGGGTTATGTTCACGTTCCGCAACATTATGAACTTGAAGCGGAGCGAACCTACGTGATCTTCGCCGCGAAGACCGACGACCAGGACGTGTTTCGGCAGATTCGCAAGGACCACACGCTTCAGGAGGATCAGGGAGTTTTGTTAGCGGCCGATGACGTACCCCATCCCGACAAGACCCTCAAGGAAATCTACTGGCTCGAATTGACGGGATTGTTGAAAGGCCAGAAGGCGGTCGACGTCAAGTACGCCATCAATCACCTGAACCGGATGAGCAACGGGGTGCAATGGGATAAGTCGTCCGAGTTTCCCCGCGAAGACGTGTTGAAAGTCGTGCTACCCCTGTTGTCCAACGCAGATGCGGACATTGTCGAACAGGCAATTCTTGCCCTCGGGACGAACAATGCCCTGATGGACCCGGGCAATGCGCCCTTTTGGCTGGCGACGATCGGCAAGGGACACATTCCTGGCTACGGACACTGGGATGTGACGAAACAGAATCTCGGTGGCCAGCGCTACTGGAAAGAGTTGGCTGCGGTCGCCGACACGAGGACTGAACCGCGAGTCCGCTCATTGGCGATTCGCGCCCTCGGCCGCGCGAAAGAGCCACGGATTCGGCCACTGGCCCTGCGCTGGATTGGGAACACGGATCCGCTCGTCGTGCAATCGGCCGTGATCCTGCTGACCGACTACATCGCCGCCGCCGATCACGACTTGTTGAAGAGGCTGGCCGCGGACCCGCGCGAAACGGTGAGAACCGGCGTGGCGACGGCCATCGGATACGGGCAGGTTCAGCCGTTGATCGGCGTGCTGGGAAAATTGGTTAATGACACCAGCAACCATGTTTCGTCCGCCGCGGCGCTCAGCCTGTTGTCGTTCTCGCTGGATGCGAGCGAAGAAACTCTCAAAGCGAATCTGCAGCACGCTAATTACGGTCCGTTGTTTGTGAACGCGCTCGCCCAGTCGTATGGATTGGGATACGCCGACGAACTCTGCGACATCGTCCAGAAAAACCGCCAGCCGAAGCACTGGTGGGGAGGCTGCATCGTCTGGGCAGACAGTTGGAACGTCCTGTTTAACGGAGCCCAATCCGCCACCAAAGAGGAACTGACCGGCAAACGCTTCGAAAACGTTCTGGCCGCGCTTGAGGCTCCGGCCTCCGGCGACCCCAAGGCTCCGACCTATTACAGTTCGTCTGAACCACGCGACTTGTACGCGCTTTACCTGCAAAAAGGATTGACCGACCGCGCGCTTGTGTTTCGAACTCAGTGTAAGAAAACCATTCGCTACGACATCGAGTACTACTTCAAAATGGTCGACGAGAAGCCAGACCTTTACAGACGCGATCGTAGGTAAAGTCAGAACTCGCTCGCACTGGTTCTAGCCGGACTGAGTCCATTTTCAACAGGCGGCTAGCGCCGTGCCGCTCACAATACTATTGAGAGATTTGCCATGATCACCCTGTTGGGCAGCCGACGACGTCTGTGTGACGGCCTGACCCGCCGCGAAACTCTGAAGGTCGGAGCGCTCTCCCTCCTGGGCGGAGCCTTCAACCTGCCGAGCCTGCTCGCGCTCGAAGAGAGCAACCGAGTGCGGCCCGCCAAGGCCAAGAGCGTGATCCTGCTCTATTTGCTTGGCGGCGCTCCGACGCAGGACATGTACGATTTGAAGCCGAACGCCCCGGAGAAAATCCGCGGCGAGTTCAAGCCCATCGACACGAATGTGCCGGGCATCCAGATCGGAGAATTGCTGCCGCTGTCGGCTCAGTGGATGCACAAGACGGCGATCGTGCGCTCGGTCAACCACAAGGCCGGCTGCCACAATCCGCTCCCGAGCTACACCGGTTACGAGATCACCTTGGCCGACATCACCAGCACCAAAGACACATATCCTCCCAGCATGGGTTCGGTCTGCGAGTTCCTTCGCCCGGAGACGAAGCATCTGCCGGATTACGTCTACCTGCCCGACTACGCCGGAGCGGGCAATGCCGGCGGCACCGTCCGTTATCCGGGGCCGTATGCCGGCTTTCTCGGCAAGCGCTATGACCCGCTGTTCTCGGAATTCGACAAGAAGAAGGATCGCACGATCGGGAAGATGGAGGTGCTCGGCGGCGAGCCGTTCCTCTCTCGAAACACCCGGCTGGCTGACGGCATTACGCTCGACGCCTTGCAGGCGCGCGAGGGTCTGCTGACACAATTCAATCGAAACCAGAAGCGGGCCGAAGCGCGGGGGGCGCTCGACGACGTGGACCGCATCCAGCAGCGAGCGTTCGGCCTGTTGACGTCCACCACGCTCAAAAGCGCTTTCGATCTGAGCACCGCCGACCCAAAACTGCGCGACCGCTACGACCGTACTCTGTTCGGCTCCAGCGCGCTCATCGCCCGCCGACTGGTCGAGGCGGGAGTCCGATTCGTGAATGTCACCTGGGACTTCCCCGGAGACAATTCGTGGGACACTCACGCCGCGAATTTCGACTGGCTCCGCGGCGCTCTGCCGTCGCTGGATCTCACGTACAGCGCGCTCCTGGAAGACCTGAACTCGCACGGTCTGTTGGACGAAACGCTGGTGGTCGTCATGAGCGACATGGGCCGCACGCCGCAGGTCAACAACAACGCGGGCCGCGACCACTGGAGCTACGCCTACAGCGTGCTATTCGCCGGCGCGGGCATCCGCGGCGGCACGGTGCATGGAGCATCCGACGCCCACGCCGCCTATGTGAAGGACCGCCCTGTCAGCATCAGCGACATTTGCGCGACAATCTATCATCTGCTGGGAATCGATCCTGACATGAAGGTGTACGACAACGACCGACCGGTCCCCGTGGCGCACGGAGGCAGACCGATCGAGGAAATTCTGGCGTAAGTCGTCTTCAAAGTGAGCGGCAAAGCGCAATGACCCCGTCAACAAGCGCTTACAGCGGCTGGCCCCGATGCCCTAACAAAACAAAAACCAAAAAAGAAACAACTGGTTGTTCGCAGCGCATGT
>JANMIF010000486.1:0-2716 GCA_031375695.1 Planctomyces sp. | reverse complement strand
CTCGCGGCAATTCAACGCGTGGTTGGCCGAGCAGCGCATTAGCCTGGCCTTCACGACGTATCAATCGGGCAAGCTGTTTTTGATTGGGTTACAGCCGGACGGACGGCTGTCGGTCTTCGAGCGGACGTTCAACCGTTGTTTGGGACTTTGGGGCGACGGGCAGACGTTATGGATGACGTCGCTGTATCAACTCTGGCGGTTTGAGAACGCGTTGGAGCCGGGGCAAGTGGCGAATGGTTTTGATCGGGTCTATGTGCCGCAGGTCGGGTATGTCACCGGAGATCTCGACATCCACGACGTGTCTGTTGATGCCGATGGCAAACCGATTTTCGTCAACACGTTGTTCGGCTGCTTGGCGACGACCAGTGACCGGCACAGTTTCATTCCGCTGTGGCAGCCGCCGTGGTTGACGAAGTTGGCGGCGGAGGATCGCTGTCATCTCAACGGGCTGGCGATGGAGGCGGGGCGGCCGGCGTATGTGACCAGTGTCAGTCAGAGCAATGTGGCCGATGGCTGGCGAGAACGTCGGCGGGATGGCGGGTGCCTGACCGACGTGCGGACGAACGAGATCATCGTCACGGGACTGTCGATGCCGCATTCGCCGCGTGTGTATCGCGACCAGTTGTGGCTGTGCGATTCCGGCACCGGGCACTTTGGTCGAGTCGATCGGACGACCGGCAAGTTCGAGCCGTTGACCTTCTGCCCCGGCTACATGCGGGGGCTGAGTTTCATCGGCGACTACGCGGTGATCGGGCTGTCGCAATGCCGTGAGAACCGCACGTTCCAAGGACTGGCGCTCGATGAGAACCTGAAGAAGCACGACGCGGAAGCTCATTGCGGTCTGTGCGTGATCGACCTGCGGACGGGCGACCTGGTGCATTGGCTCTGGCTGCAAGGTGTCGTCCGCGAACTGTACGACGTGGTCGTACTCCCCGAAGTGCGACGCCCCTCAGCCTTGGGTTTCAAGACCGACGAAATCCGCCGAACGATCACGATTGGGGAGGTTCCCCGATGAGTCGACCATGCGATTCACGGAGCATCACCAATTTCAGAGGGTCTTCAGCGTTTGCGTCGTGCGAGCGACTTGGCGGACAGGACGTTGTCCAAATCAGCCAGAGCCACCAGGTCGATGCGCTCGTGCAGCCGGCCGGATTCCGGTCCGGGATAGACCACCAGCAGGCGGTCCAGTTGCAGGTCTTGGAGGGCGATTTGCATCGAACGTGTCACTGTCGGAGCGTCGCCGAACTTGAACTCCACGCCGACTCGTTGGTTGTCGATCATCAGCAGCAGGTCCAATTCCGCGCCGGACTGCGTGGCCCAGAAGTAGGCGTGCCGGTCGCCGGTGCGACGCAGCACCTCTTCCAAGGCAAAGCCTTCCCACGACGCCCCCAGCTTGGGGTGACTGTCCAGTGCGGCTCGCGAGGGAACTTGCAGCAAGGCGTGCAGCAGGCCGCTGTCGCGCAGATAGATCTTCGGGGATTTCACCTGTCGTTTGCCGAGGTTCTCGAACCACGGCGGCAGTTGTCGCACCACCAGCGCGCCGCTCAGCAGGTCGAGGTGATGCTTGACCGTCGTGTGAGACATTTGCAGCGAGCGGCCCAACTCCGAAGCGTTCCAAATCTGGCCGTGATAGTGCGCCAGTATGGACCAGAAGCGGCGCAGCGTCGGAGCCGGAACCTGAATGCCCAACGCGCGCAAATCCCGTTCCAGAAACGTTTGGATGAACGCCTCCAGCCAGTCCCGGCTGGCGTCGTCGTTTTCGGCCAGGAACGAGCGTGGGAAACCTCCGCGCCACCACAGCGTCTTTTGCGAGTCCGCCCCCACTTCGCTCAGGTCGAAGCCACTCATATCCACGAAGGTCACGCGCCCGGCGAGCGACTCGGACGATCCGCGAATCAAGTCGGGCGAGGCACTTCCCAGAATCAGAAACCGCGCGGGCAATGGGTCACGATCGGCCAACACGCGAAGCACGGGGAACAGGTCCGGCCGGCGTTGAATTTCGTCGATCACCACCAAACCGCGCAGGTCTTCCAGGGCTTGCAGCGGATGCTCCAAACGAGCTGCGCTACGCGGATTCTCCAAGTCGAAGAACTCCGCCTTCCGCGCCTCAGTCACCGCGCGGGCGAGCGTCGTCTTGCCGCATTGCCGTGGGCCGATCAACGCCACGATCGGATTCCGCCGCAGCCCCAATTCCACACGATGCCGCAACACCGGTCGTTCCAGCAGTTTTTTCATACCTTGCATATTGAGCGATCGATACTCAATTTTCCAGGTCGGTCATCAGTGCGACAGCCCATCTTCGACGAGCAGACCGGGGACATGTTGGAAGTCTTTGAGATTTGCCGACAACAGCGTCGCCTCTTCGATCAAACAGATCATGTTCGGGTCTCAGCGCGGTCCTGTTCGCGGATGCGACGGCCCTCTTCGATGATTTCTTTCATGATGGGGTCGCCGTCAAACATGCCGATGGTGGATCGCCAGTCCTTTTCCCGCTTCGGTCGCTACGATTTCCGAACCAATTCTTCGACGAGTTGTTCCACGCGAGTTAAGCGTTCTTCCAATGTGACCGCCATGAGTCTGAAAGAACGTTTCGACGCCGCTCGCGAGAACTGGTGGGCCGAGCGTGGCAGCATTCGGTTCCTCAACAGTGACAGCAGCCTCGCATCGGCCGTGGCCTACGTCCTAGAAGCTCAAGACCGAAAAAACCAAGTGACGC
>JANMIF010000471.1:0-5116 GCA_031375695.1 Planctomyces sp. | reverse complement strand
GTTGAGAATCAAATACAAATCAAACACGAATCCCCAAAGAATAATGACCTCCGATCACTGACACTTGGCTGACCTTGGATTACTGACAGTCCCGCGTTCGCCACGCCGGGACTGACCTCCGATTACTGACACTTGGCCCATTAGACGTAGGATGCTAGCCCCGATTCGAACCGGACTCACCCGCAGAGAATATCGAACATCCGTTCGAATCGAGCAAGCGGAAGGCGAACGGTAGGACTTGCCTATCCCGCGGTACGTTTTCATCTGCCGTTCGCCGTAACACGAACCGGACCTCGCTCAGGCTTCGGGCTAGTCGCTTGATTGAGGGTTTGTGTGGTTGATCACATCACTCAAAGATTGGGACTGCCGTTTCGGGGATTGCCGAGGCCGTCGTGTCTTTAACTCGAAGCGGCAATGCCATCGTGGGTTGACTCGAAGTGGTGATCGTCTCCGCTCGTGCATCGTTGGCGGTGGGTGGCATCAACAGTTGGCGGAACCAGGTGGCCAGCGAAATTGGTGGCAACTCGGCTGGCTTCGCGGCAGAGGCCAGAATGTCCACGCGATTGAGCGGCGAAATCGGTGCGGCGGGAAACAACTCGGTCATCGTTTGAGCTGATGTCAGCAAGATTGTCGGCTCGGCCTGCCCCGCTGGATTCGATCCGACGTCGGGGCTGGCGGTGATCGCGGTCACTTCTCGCGGAGCACGACGTTCAACGGCGAGCGACTGCGGGGTGAGTCCGTTCGATGCGATTGACGGAGAGTCTCGATTAACGCTTGTGTCCGTCGTGGTCGCTCGCAGCTCAACGGCAGGATTCGATGACCGAATTGGCGGAGTACTCGGCACGGGAACACTGTCGTCAACCGCTGATCGTGGCAAGGGACTCAGACCAACAACGATCGTCTGGTCGTTCAACGGTTGAGGTAATGGTTGTCCCGGATCGACATCGGCCGGAGCTGCAATCGTGGAGCTGCCGCGATTCGCGTCGAAACGGTTTTGCGAAACCAGTGACGTCGAGATGGTCGGTGGTTGAATCGGGACGAGCTCATTCGGAGCTAAATACAACTTGGTTGGCGACTGCATCCCAGTCGGCCAACCGACGGAAGTAAGGTTCAGCACGCTCTTGATTGGCAGATCGCTGAGTCGGCGTGCCGTATCGAGGATTGACACCGCGAGCGGTTTTTCAAGTGCCGGTTCGGCGGCCGTGAGCACGACGGCTTCGATTGGAATGAGTTCGACAAACCCTCGATCCGCGCGACCGATTGGGCCGCGTGTGACCGCACGTGCGAACGGGGTCACTTTGGCGATGCCGGTCAATTCTGGAGTCGCTGGCGGTGCGACGAACAACGGCGCGGGAGTTCGGATCACCACAAGTTCAACCGGCCAGCGAGCGGATTGTCGCAACGTCGCGGACTCGATGGTGATGCCGTGTGGATCGGGAGCGGTTACGCGTGCCGTGGCTGCTCGCGCGACGATCGGCAACGTTTCGCGAGTCGTTGCGGCGATGTCGCGGAATTGGTGGAACTGCGACCAATCGGATGAGACGAATGTCCCAGTGGGCTGCAACCAGCGGTCGCGCGACCAAAAGCCGATCAACACCAACGCCGCGAGCGATAACAATCCGGCGATTCGACGTCGCCTGTTACCGACTCTGTTGCCGACCGCAGGCGAGCCGGAGGGTGTTAGATCTCGGACGGTCACACCGGTCCGGGGTCTAACACCCTCCGGTTCGCCTGGGATTCGTGGCGTGATCGGGGTTTGAGTCTCTGGCGGCAACGTTTTCCATTTGTCGAGCGGGTTAACTGGTGGCGCATTGCGTCGCACTGGACCGGCCACCCCATTCACTTCGTCCGGGGCCGTCTGTTGAGCGCGTTTCGATATTGTCAGGGCAGGGGAGGGGGCTGTGGAATTCGTTCGTCGCGTCATTCGTGCGACCATGAACAACCCGATCGCCAAGCCAATCGGCACTCCCCATTTGGCTCGACTGAAGCGATCGAGATGCGCGGTCGAAACGGAAAGCCGCGAGACAACCCAGTCGGCTTGAGACTGATACAACCGCAGTCCACCGTCGCGCTGACTGACGAAGATCAGCGAGCGGCCGTCGGCCGACAACGCGATCTCCGAAATCGAACCGGTCGTGGCGATCGCATCTCGAACCGGTGCGGCGGTTCCAATCAAGCCGTTCGCAAGCGGTGATCGAAATAACTCGGAGACGGAAACTTCCCCGTTTGATCCAAGCCGCTGAACTACAAACCAAACGCTGCGACCGTCCGGCGCGAACATCGGGCTGAGCTTATCGCCGTAATAAGAGTTCGCGCTCGTGACCGGTTGTGACGCCGACCACGCCGCCGAAACTTGCGTGCGATGTGACACGAACAATTCGGATCGTCCGCCCGCCGAACGTCTTGCGAACAGCAGCATCAAACCATCGGGCGACAAGGCCGGATCGAATTCCTCGGCCGAGGTGTTGATTGCGACGCTGACGTTCTTCGGGCGACTCCAGCGACCGCTCGTGCCGGATGATTCCCACAAATCCAAGCCGCCGCGTGTCCCGGATCGGTTTGAAGCGACAATCAGCGACCGACTGTCCGCGCCAATCGTGACTCGCCGATCATCATCGACGCTGTTGAGTTCCCGCACCGGCTCCGGTCGCGACCAACGCGAACCGCTCAACCGTGACCGCACGATGTCCGCCCGCTGCCCCGGTCGCGCGCGAGTGAAATACAGCGTCTGGCCATCGTTCGAAAAACATGGACCGCTCAACTCTGTGTCATCGGCTGCCGTCCCTTTTCCCGACAGTTCAACCAATCGCCGCGCCGACCGAAACGCCAATCGCCCGTTCGCCACAGCCTCCGACGATTCGGGAACGGTCACATCAATCCACATCGGCCTGGGCAACGATCCAATCAACGCCGCTCCCAACAGCAGCAAGCAGGCACCACGAAGCAGACGTCGCTTCGGTCGGCGATTGGCTTCTTTCGGCATTGATTGATCGGGAGCAATCATGGATCACCAAATCACTGGCGAGCGGGGCGGCGTCTGTCCCCCGGTGGTGCGGAATCGTCGAAATCTCTTGAGCCAACCCAAGAAAGTTTACGTTTGTGGCAATTTGTGGCCGAGTTTGTCGCGTTTTGTGGCCATGTAGCGTTCGCGGTGTTCGTGTGGCGGAGCGATGATTGGGACTTGTTCGACCACCTGTAAATCCCAGGTTTGCTCGAATGATTCCAGCTTCTTCGGGTTGTTGGTCAAGATGCGGATTTTTCTCAGGCCGAGGTCTTTCAGGATTTGCAGGCCGATCATGTAATCCCGCTGGTCTGCTTTGAAGCCGAGTTTGTGATTCGCCTCGACCGTATCGAGTCCCTGATCCTGTAGCCTGTACGCCTTCAATTTGGCAACCAGCCCGATCCCTCGCCCTTCTTGAGGCAAATACACCACCGCGCCCGTTTGAGATTGCGAGATCATTTGCATCGCCAGATGCAGTTGATCGCCGCAGTCGCAGCGCAAGCTGTCGAGCACATCGCCAGTGAAGCAACTGGAGTGCATCCGGACCAGCGGAGCCTCGACCGATTTCAGATCGCCCCAGACAAGAGCCAGCGGTTCTTGATCCTCGTGCTCGACCCGATACGCGATGACGGTGACGCGACCGTAATCACGCAACTCGATCGGAACTTCGACTTCGCGAGTGATCAGCCGCTCGCTCAGACGGCGATGTCGGATCAAGTCCTCAATCGTGATGATCGGGATGTTGTGCTGTAGAGCCAGTTCGTCCAGTTCGGCACGGTCAGCCATGCCGGCATGTTTCTGGCTGAGGATTTCGATCAGCACGCCGACCGGCTTCAATCCAGCTGTGCGCATCAAATCGACAGTCGCTTCAGTATGCCCGGCTCGACGGAGTACTCCGCCATCTTTGGCCAACAGAGGCCAGATGTGGCCAGGCCGAATGAAATCGCTCGACACGGTTGATTCATCGGCCAAGGCACGGATCGAGCGTGCTCGGTTATCCGTGCTGACGCCGGTCCCCGCTGTGGCATGATCGACGGGGGTCAGGAACGGCGTCCGGTTCGGCGACGAGTTCGCTTCGACATCGACAATGTGGCTCAGTCTCAGCCGATCGGCCACCTCGCGAGTCAGCGGCACGCACATCACGCCCCGTCCGTGAGTCAGCATGAAATCGACCTGCTCGGGCGTGATCGACTCCGCCGCACCGATGAAATCTCCCTCGTTCTCGCGGTCGGACGCATCGACCACGATGATCAATCGGCCGGCTCGTAAAGCGGCCAAAGCATCGTCAATCGAGTTCGTTGTCGGTGTGTTGCTCATGATTCCCGGTGATCTTGACCCGGATGGGATCCAAGTACAACGCCGCAGCACGCGAATGTTGGCTCAAATCTGCACGCGATCAAGTTCCGGAAAAATTGCGGCCGAACTACGATAAGATCACGCAAGCTCTCGCAAAAACTGATCGAAATGCGAATCGACGACCGCGAGTCGATAGTCCTGGAGGTGGAGACGACGATGTTCCGAAATGCGACGGGCGTGCCGCCGACCCTCATCGCGATTTGGTGGCGTGCTTTTCGATATGTTGCCGTCGCGGGGTTGGCGTTCTTTGCCCGAACATCGGGCGGAAGCGGCTTGTTCGTCGTGCAAAGTAGAAGACAAAATCATGCCGGAACACGTGGTCAACCTCAATTTGAGTGCCTCCGAATGCGGTCGGTATGAGCATTGCTTGCTCTGGCAATTGAAAATGAACGACGTAGAAAATCGCCGCCCATTTTCACTTTCACCCCGAAACGAAACCTTTGTTAGTTCGTTACAAATTCGTAATAAATCGAAACCAAGACTTCCTGAGTCAAATTTCGGAAAGTATAACTCGTCGGATCTTGTCGTTTGCGTCATCCAGCGGGTTCACCGCTGTGTTCTGTCTCCGTTCGATGTTCGATCAATTTTTAGGAGGCTACTCATGTCTAGGTTTCAAATTCGCAGAAAAGCATTCACGCTCATTGAGTTGTTGGTGGTGATCGCGATTATCGCAATCCTGATCGCGCTGCTTTTACCCGCTGTGCAGCAAGCCCGCGAAGCGGGCCGCCGTTCTCAGTGCAAGAACAATCTGAAGCAAAT
>JANMIF010000343.1:0-3278 GCA_031375695.1 Planctomyces sp. | reverse complement strand
TCGGACTTCGAGTGAATGCGTTTCACATGAGCATGACGACCGGCAAGCCAATGGCCTGCCTACGGCGCGCACGGTATCGCGCAGAAAAAGCTCTGTCACTCGTTTCTTCAACCCGCCTGAAGCAGCACGGATCGTCGTTGCGAGGCAGTTGGTGCAGTGTCGCTCGCGCCGCAGAAATTCTCGGTTGATGCGTGTCGCTCGCGTCGCAGAATTCACGGAAGGCGTGTCTGCCGCGTCGCAGTTGGTCAACGCCAGGAAATAACCAAGTCCCGAAGATTGTTCAAAGATCAGCAAGACTGGGCGACGTCCGGCGGTCTGCCAAAGTATTGGTACAAAGAAGAATTGAAAAACAAAGGACGGACTGCTCTGTAAATGGCTTTCAGAAATTCAGAAGGAAGCCTTCAGCAAGTCGCCCGCTCGCACCAATCCGCTCTTGGCTTTCGTGTCCCGTCGCTCGGAACCGAAGACCTCATCCAGCAGTTTGGAAAATACTTCGCGGCTTTCGGGGGCGGGTTGTTCCGATTTCTGTTCCGCTTTGCGAACCTCATGCCACCAGTCCGGCGGAGTGCGCGTGCCTTGTGCGGCCTTGCTGAGTGAGTCCACGAGGAAAGCCATCGGGCTTTTGCGAAAGTGCTGCCGACCAAATCGCTCCAGCGCCGCTTGAGTAATGTCGGTCCATAGTGCGACCAGTTTGCGCGGATAACGTCGAACCAGACTTGATGCAGCCTGGAGATCAAACCCCAAGGCCAGCAAGCCTTCGATAAGCGGGGACTCCGTAGCGGTTGGTTCGCAATCGGTTTTCGGGTTCAAAGCGGGACCACGCTCAAGCGTGACCGTGAACTGTCCCGGAGCCACGCGCAGGATCTGGCCGCTTTGGATAACTCCCACGGCTTCCAATCGTTTCAGGGTGCGAGACACTTTCACCTTCATGTCTCGGATGGCGAGCGTGGGCGAAAGACCAAGCAAGTCCACAGCCAGATGCTGCAAGCCGAAGACCGGTATTCTTCCCTTGCGATAGCCCACTTTGGTGAGCAGCAGGAACATCCGGCGAGCCGCCGGGTCGAGAGCACGATAAAGTTCCAAATCAAAACGCATACTCCCTCCAATTGCTTGGACCATCCGAAAAAACACGTCATCCCACACGATGTTCCAAACTCGGTTCGATTCTGGATTCGCGGGAAGGCTGTAGCTGAAAAAGCGGAAACTGACTTGGCGGTATTCGCAGCGAACAGGGTCGTAGCAGGCGCTGCTGAGATAGCTCACCGCCGATAACCGCTCCAACGCGGCGGCAAACTGCTGATACTGACGACCGCCGCGTCGTTTGCTGGTGTCGATCAGACCCAGTTGACGCAGACACCAATGCGGTGTCGCATCGAACGAGCCGTCCGATTCCGGTTGCGACAGCGTCAGAGCCAATAGCCCCCAGAGATACAGCTCGTCACCGGGAAACAGCCCCAGCGGAGCGAACACGCGGACGTGAGCGATTTGTCGGCGGCGTTGCGCGTCCGTGAACCGGTAGCAGGCGCGGTGAACTAGGTTCGCCCCCCGTTTGGTCTCCAATGGACACAAGGCATGTTCCACCAACGAGAGCTGTCCGACTCCCACCGACCGACCATGTTGCGTGCGACTTTGCTTGAACATGGCTACTGCAATTAGCACGAATCTACTCGCTTGGGAAACGACGATTTTTGTTGACGACCTTCCCCTTTTCGTGAGACGGTTTCATCAGGATTCACGGCAGCTTACGGAGAATTGCCAATGGCAATCGCAACGACGACTTCAATTTGTCTAATCAACCAGAAAGGAGGTTGCGGCAAAAGTTCCACCTGTTTTCACTTGGCGGGAGCAATGGCTGCGACCGGTCAACACGTCTTGCTGGTCGATGCCGATCCCCAAGGCTCCATCAGTCAAGCATTCTTCGGCTCCGACGCCGTTGAGCGTCTGGCACCGTGGGAAACTCTGGCGGCATTGTTCGATGACCAATGCGACCGCATCGATCCTTCGTCACTGATTCGTCCCACTCACATTGAAGGCATTCAGGTGTTGCCCGCGAATCAGTTTCTCGCAGCCTACAACGCACCGTCGCCCGAAAAGGCCGGCGTGATGCAATTCGCTTTGCGAGATTTTCTGGAGCCGCTGACTTCGTTCGACGTGGTGCTGATTGACTGTCCGCCGAATCTGTACCTATGCAGTTGGAACGCCTTGATCGCAGCGGAACACGTCTTGATTCCCATCCCCCCTGAAGATTTTGGGACGCAAGGAATTCGTGCGGTGCATCAGGCGATTGCTAACGCTCGCGTGCTCAACCCCACGTTGCGGCGTCTGGGGCACGTCGTCACACGCTGCGATCGACGCATGTTGGTGCATCGCTCCTATGAAGCCCGACTTCGCGATCTCTACGGCGACTTGGTACTCAACACGACCATCCCCGAATTTTCGGCGTTCAAAGTTGCCTTGGCCTGTCGCAAGCCGGTGCAGATGCACGATCCCAAGTCCGCCGCCGCCGAAACAATTCGGCAGTTGGCCGACGAACTCATGGAAAGGATTCAACAACGCAAACAACACAAGGAGGCAGCGTAACAATGATGAGCACACGGAATTTTCTGGAACGAGCCAACAGTCATCTTGAAGAGTCGATCGGGGTTCGTCCGACCGATTCGCGTCCCCAACTGAGTCCCATCGCATCCGCGCGAGACATCGGACGCCGCACGAATCGGCAGTTTGGCAAGATCGACATCGACCGTGTTCAGCCTGATCCGCAACAGCCACGCACCGAGTTCGACGAAGAGGCTCTTCGGCAACTCGCCGACAGCATTCGCGACAAAGGGCAGCTTGCTCCGATTCGAGTTCGTTGGTCCGAGGAACAAACTGCTTGGCTGATCATTTCCGGTGAGCGGCGGTGGCGTGCCGCCAAGCTGGCGGGGCTGTCATCCGTCGATTGCTTCTTTCAGGAACAACCATTGAGTCCCACTGAGATTCTTGAAGAGCAATTGATTGAGAATCTGCTGCGTGAAGACCTGACGCCGATCGAGGAAGCCGAGTCCTATCAGCACTTGATGCAGGTCAATGGTTGGAATGGCAAACAACTTGCTTTGGCACTTAACGTCAGCCCGACCCGAATATCACGAGCACTCGCATTGCTCAAACTCCCGCACGAGATGCGAACCCGGATCGACAGCGGCGAACTGTCCGCGAGAGCTGGTTACGAATTGTCGAGACTCCCGGAACCGACGTTGGCCACTGTGTCCAAGCAAGTTGATCCGGCCAAGCTGACCGCA
>JANMIF010000304.1:0-10925 GCA_031375695.1 Planctomyces sp. | reverse complement strand
AATAACATCTGATCGTCAGACGAAACGGTCGAAAACACGTCGGCCAACTCTCTCTTAAATCGCGTCTCCCACTGTCCAACTCTTGGGGTCCACTTCAACGCTCGTCCTCGCTCACATTTCGAGTTCGTGGTCGGCATTGCCACTCACGCTTGTTGTCGCATTCTTTCACGAGCACGATTGAGCGTCGGGCCGATCGAATTCTCTGGGATGCCCAGCGCCAAACTGATCTCGTGATACGACTTTCCTTCGAGATGAAACTGCCGTACGACATCCGCTTCTTTCGGAGGCAGGGTGTTTATCAGCCGAGCCACTTCTTCCCGATTCTCGATACGTTGGGATTCGGACGGACGTGCCTGAGTTGCCGCGCCGTGAGCGGCCACATGGCCGAGGGCCTCGGACATTCTCCGTTGCGACATCTGCCGCACCACGATCCGCCGCGCGATCACCGTCAAATACGTGGCCAGCGAACTCTTGCCGCGGAATTGACGCAACGCCGCATAGTTATTTGACAGCAACCCCACAAATACATCGCCACACAAGTCGTCAACGTCATCGGCCGACATCGTCACACTGCGGGCGTGAGACGTGTGATTGATCACATGTACGAACAAGCCAATAAATCGATCAACGAAATCCTTCCACGCCCCCGGTTCTTCGGAGAGACAACGCTTCAGCAGATTTCGGTCAATTTCTGTGAGTGCCACAATGACCCCAACTAGGCGGAACGCCGCCGGGTTAGGACGGACTCCCAACCTACGAACGACGCAAACTCAGGCAAGCGGCGACGTTTGGCACTCTATGCCGATCCCGAAAATGTGGCAATACGTGCTTCAGTAGCCTACGGTTTGGATTCACTGGACCGCAGGCTATTAGCGGCGGCTGCGCCCGACGGTTGATGTCTGACCCTGAACCGGTTGGTTTATGATTAACCAAAGTCTCACCCTTCACGGAACGTCAATCATGTCTCAAGCGGAACCGTCCTCAATAAATCCTCGGTGTCCTGATGTTGTTGAGTCGCGGATTTGGCGCTTCGCCGCGACAACATGGCGACCGATCTCTCGACCTCGGCTGATGGGGATTGTGAATGTGACCCCGGACAGCTTTTCGGATGGCGGCCATTGTCTAGATGCTGGACTGGCTGTTGATCACGCTTTGAAGTTGGTCGAGGATGGAGCCGATGTGCTCGACATTGGGGGAGAATCAACTCGTCCCGGTGCGGCCGTCGTCCCATTCGACGAAGAGTTGCGTCGTGTGCTGCCCGTCGTGACGCAATTGGTTCGGCAGACGAAAACGCCGATCTCAATCGACACCTACAAAGCCGAGGTGGCGCGGCAGTGCTTGGCTGCGGGAGCCTCTATCGTCAATGACATTTCCGGGCTGGCTTTCGATCGAAACATGCTGTCGGTCTGCCGGGATTCCGAATGCGGGGTCATCGTTATGCATATTCAGGGGACTCCGCAGACGATGCAGGTTGATCCGCGATATGACGATGTCGTGGTCGAACTGCGGCGGTACTTCGCGCAACGGTTGGACGAGCTGGAATCGGCCGGGATTGCTCGTGAGCGGATCGTGTTCGATCCCGGCATCGGGTTCGGCAAAACCGCCGAGCACAATTTGGAATTGGTATCGCACGTCGCGACGTTTCAAGAACAGGGGCGACCGGTGCTGATCGGACATTCACGGAAGCGGTTCTTAAAAAAGCTACTGGGCCGCGATGTTGAGGAACGGCAAGCGGGCACGATTGGCGTCAGCATTGCCTTGGCGGCTCAGGGGGTGGACTTACTGCGGGTTCACGACGTGCGTTCAACACACGATGCGTTGCTGGCCTGGCAGACGGTGCTCACTTACCCGAAGCATTAACGAGGGAGAGTGCTTCACGAGACTTGAAGTTGGATCTGTAGAAGTCAGCTACTTCGGATGGAAATCCGGCTAGCCTGCATTATTTGGCTTCGGCAATGAATCCACTGGTGGGTAGTTCGCGAGTTTGATTCAGTTGGAAGAAGCGTGAGCGTCCGATCGCCGATTCGTTGGCGAGCGAAGCCAGATCGGTGGGTCGATGCGCTGACCACAACTTTCGGACGGTGGCTCGAGCTCGGAAATAGGCGGCGATCACTTTCGGATCCCATTGCGGTCCGACGTTCTCTTTGAAGATCGCCTCCACCTTAGCCAACGGCATGCCCTTGCGGTACGGACGGTCGCTGCACATCGCATCGTAGGCATCGGCCACCGCGATGATTCGGGCCATCATCGGAATGGCCTTCCCTTGCAAGTGATCGGGATAGCCAGTCCCGTCGTAGGCTTCGTGGTGATGCCGTACGCCAGGCAGAACGTGTTGCAAATTTTTCAGACCGGAAAGAATCTGGAAGCCGACGACTGGATGCCGTTTGATTTGCTCAAACTCGTCGTCACTGAGCTTTTCCGACTTTCGCAAAATCTCGTCATCGACGCCGACCTTGCCGATATCGTGCAACAGCCCGGAGAGATAAATGTTCTCCAGGCTTGCTTGAGGCAGCTTCAGTTCGTCGCCGAGACACTTGGCGACAAGGGCCACTCGTTCGCTGTGGCCACGTGTGTAAGCGTCTTTCGCATCAATGGTGGAAACCAACGACCGCACGAAGCCCATCAACAGGTCTTCGTGCTGCATGAACAGCTCGCGGTTGTGCAGATGCGTTCCCAACACGCGAGCGAACGATTGCAGCAAGGTTGCTTCGGTGTTGCCGAATTCTCGCGGAGTATTGCAGTGCATCAGCCAGCCGAGATGATGTGCGCCATCGCCGATCGAGCAGAGCACGAAGTTCCGTAACGACGGGAGTTCCCGTTCCAGGGGCGAGCCGATCAGTCGATTTTTTACGAACGGCCGCGTCCAGTCCTTGCGATCGCAGCGGACGCACAATCGGTGAAATTCTTTTTCGGTGAACGGCATTGACCCAGAGGTCAGATACGACTGGCCGCCGTTGTGCTCTTCCAAACAGAGCGCGGCCCCCTCGGCATGTGTCATGGCTTGCAAACGACTCAAGCACAGCTCGGCCAATTCCGCCGGTGAGCTAGTCAGTTGCAACTTCAAGGTAACCGCCTGCAACAACGAGACTTCTTCATGCGTCCGCTCGATCTGCGCCGTGATCGAATTCAGTTCATTGCGCAGGCCTTCTTCGCGGCGTTGCGATCCGAGCTGTAACCAAGCTCCTTCAAGCAATCGCGACACGAACTGGCTCGACGCATACGGCTGGGTTTCCAGCCATTCATCGATACGGCGTCTGGTCCAACCCATTTGGACGGCACGCAAAACGACTTCGTCGGGCCGGCGGTCGGGACGCAACCGTACCCAGCCGAGTGCCAGCAGTGGCGTTTCCCCACATAGCGGCAGCGGCAACGAATAAAACGTCAGCCCGGAATCGAATTCGACAACATGCGGACCGATGACCTTCCGAAACTCGGAGAACTGCCGATCGGGTATCATCGGCAACGTATTGCTGGGGCTGTAGCTCACGCGAGGACCGCTCGGATCACAAGCCACGCACCAAAACGGCAACCCCGTCATCTGCGAATACTGTTCGATTTTCCGGACGATCGGATCGTTTTCTTCCCGCATCCGGCGAACCGGTGGCGTGGCCGTGTCCTCGTGAAGGCTCACGGGAATCGCTGTCACGGTCGTCATGGGATCGGAAATCATTGCGGCCATGGTTCTCACTGAATCGGAGGTGCAGTTACCCTAGGTCGCAGACTCCGCCGACGCCGAACTGGCAACCCGACTTGCGCAAACTCAAATTGCCGGTCGCCGAACAATTCCAGTTCTACCGGTCGCAACGGAATCAGATGCGGAACGATGTCGGGATTTCCCCGACAAGCCGGCCTGAAATTTGCCATCCGCGAAGTCCGGTCGTGACGACGAGTCGCATTGCAACAAGGGGAACGAACATGACAGCGAATACCAATTCCGCGATTTCCTTTCCGCCAACCTCTGCACCGCAGCCCGCACCGG
The DNA here is from genome assembly GCA_031375695.1 of Planctomyces sp. Lineage (GTDB taxonomy): Bacteria > Planctomycetota > Planctomycetia > Planctomycetales > Planctomycetaceae > SXKJ01. The sequence continues at coordinate 6,946 of JANMIF010000304.1, read as the reverse complement.
AGATTCCGTATCCCGACGAAGGCTCCGTCTGGGAGGCTCTTTGGACACTGCCGGAGATTGATCCAACGGCGTGGGTCGCGCCCGGGGCGATCCTCGTCGGCCGAGTGCGGCTCAAAGCCTGCAGCTCCGTTTGGTATGGCTGTGTGTTGCGCGGCGACGGCGACTTCATCGAAGTCGGCGAAGAGACGAACGTCCAAGATGGTTCGATCCTGCATGTGGACCGCGGTTGGCCGTGCGTGCTAGGCAATCGTGTGACTTTGGGACATCGGGCGCTGGTTCACGCGTCGATTGTTCACGATGGCGCGATGATCGCTATCGGAGCCACCGTGCTCAGTCGTTGTGTCATCGGCGAGCAAGCCCTGATCGCCGCCGGTGCGGTCGTGCTTGAGGGAACTCAAGTGCCGCCAAGAACTCTGTGGGCTGGCTGTCCCGCTCGGCAAATCAAGGAGTTGAGCGACGAGCAACTGGCTCGGATCGCTCACGCCTGGAAGCATTACGTCAATAACGGCCAGCTCGCCCTCGCACGCTTCGGCCGTCGGCACATCGACGAACTATTGAGGGATGTTTAACCCCAACGCCATCGGCGTGGGCGGGTTAACTATTTCGCTCACGCCGATGGTGTTGAGGTTAAAGGCGTCATTCCCGCCTGCGCCAAGAATAATCAAAGAGTTCTCACGGCCAATGCCAAACGAGTGTCGTCCTCCGGCAGCACGCTGCGCACATCCAGAACGACGTTGCCTTGCTGAATCCGCCCCAGGACTCGAATCGGACCGAGCCGCAGGTTCCGTGACAACTCGTCGGCTGACATCGACTCTGATCGCAGTCGCAACACGACCGTCGGCAATTCGACTCCGGGTAGCGAACCGCCTCCGACGGCTGCGATGTCATCGGCAATCGAGACATTGATCGTCGATGCCGAGCCGATCGCCTCCTTGATCCGTTCCGCTCGCGAGCGGAGTTGCGTCACTGATGCAGATAACATCGCCAGTGTCGGAATCTCGTTCACGGCAGTCCCACGTAGATACGCATCGAGCGTCGCTTGCAGTGCGGCCAACGTCAGCTTGTCGATCCGCACCGCGCGAGCAAACGGATGCTGGCGGATGCGACTGAGAAACTCTCGCCGCCCCAGTATGATCCCGCATTGCGGACCGCCCAACAGCTTGTCACCGCTCCCCAAAACCACGTCGGCTCCGGCGGCGAGACTGTTTTGAAACGTCGGCTCGGCCGGCAATCCGAATTGCGTGACATCGACCATTGCGCCGCTGCCGATATCGTCAATGCAAATCACGTCGTTCTGTCGAGTCAGCGGCACAAGCGCCTCGATCGGAGGCGTTTCGGCGAATCCTATCAACCGATAGTTTGACGGATGAACGTGCATGATCGCGGCCGACTGCGACGACAGGGCGGCCACATAATCGGAAACGTGCGTGCGGTTTGTCGTGCCGACTTCGCGCAACACAGCCCCGCTGAGTTTAAAAATCTCCGGCAAGCGGAACGATCCGCCAATCTCGATCAACTGTCCGCGCGAGATCACGACTTCGCGCCCGGCACAGAGACTTTGCAAGGTGAGCAATGTTGCCGCCGCGTTGTTGTTGACGATCAGCACGTCCTCGCAACCGGTCAGTGCCCGCAAGGCCGCTTCGACTTGATGACCACGATATCGCCGCTCGCCCGTTTCAAGACTAACCTCAATATTGCAGTGACCACCCAGTTCAGCCAGTGCCTGATGGGCCGCTTTCGACAACGGTGCACGACCCAAGCCGGTGTGCAACACAATCCCCGTGGCATTGATCACTCGGTCAAGCCGTTCGTGCTGAGTCTGCTTCGCGGACAATTGAACTTTTTCTGCCAGCCAACTCACCCAGCCAACCCGTTCTGTCGGGAGGCTAGCATCGGGTCGCTCGGACAATTCGAGACGCGCGTGTCGCAACGCATCACGAATCCAATTTACGACGACATCGCGACCGTGATTTGGAATCAGCGAAGCGATTCCCGAATCAGTGATGAGATCTTGAACGGGCGGAAGATTTTTAAGCGTGTCAGATGACATTCGTTGGTCCTGAGTGATGGCGGTTTCAACACACTAACCCGAAGCGAGAGCGAGGGCGAGCGCTCCGAACGACGACGAATTTCGGGATTTCTTGCGGAAGCACCAGCGAAACACACTCTCGCTCTCTCTTTGGGTTAATGAGATTTCTGATCGGCACGTTTTTTCCGAAAAGGATGTCGTTTTGGTTTGCATCCACTAACGACGGCAGATATCGTCCGCCGCTTGCTGCGGGGCGTCGGCCCAAAGTTCTTTTAAAACTTGGTTGAATGTGGGACATACGCCCAATATTATCTGCCGCATGGCAGGCGAAACTTTCATCACCGGCGAAGCGAAGCGGACGATTGACGACCGCTTTCGGGTCACCTTGCCACCAGAGATGGCGGAATTGATTTCTGATTCCGATGGCAACTGCATTTTGGCGAAAGAACGAGCCGGATGCCTGAGTTTGTGGCGCGCGGCCGATTGGCAGAAGCGGATCGACGATGGACTGACGCTGATCAAACAGAAGATTCAGGCGGGCCGCATGGAGTCGCGCTGGAGCCAAGTGCAACGGCTGGGACGACTGCTTTCGACGCGATATCGAACGGCGGGGCTCGCCAATCGTTCGCGATTGTTGATTCCCGAAGGTTTCCGTGAATTCCTTGATGTCGGAGTGAACCAGGAGGTGATGATCGTCGGTGCGGCGATCTGCGTGGAGATTTGGAAACCGGCGGCTTGGCTCGAACAACTGCGGATTGACATGCCGGAGTTCGGCCCGTTGTTCACGGACTTGTCGGCTTAACGTGGCCATCATGCTCCGCGTGATGAGCCGAATGTTCACCCAGTGCCGAATAACCAATCAGCTCGTCACGACGAGTGTGACGGCTAAGTATTTGGACTCATCTTCCGCTCGCGAGGCGTTGGTCACGGATGACCAATTCAATCGTGCTCGCGAGCGGAAGATCAGCCCAAACTAACCCGAAGCTCAAGCGAAGGAACTAAACATTTTGGGTATCCCACACGGGCAGCCACCTGGCATGCCCGGTCGAGACTTTGACGCGAAGACTCACTCATGTCTTCAATCCCGCTCAACATGGAGGAGCATCCGCCCGGCACCACGGAAGGCTTCACTTGGCGGGGATTCCGCGTCTGCTCGACCGGGCATGTCTTTCTTTCATGGCTCGCCTAATAGCAGGACTCACGAGACTCAACGGCGTTTAAGTCGTTCGGCCAATTGAATGCTCGGACGTTCGACGGCAAGGTACAAGAAATGTCCTGCCCCAATGCTAGCGACGAGACAACCGGTCAATATCAATGTGGCTTGAAGCGGTGTCGGCGAATTTCCGCAACAGCGCCAGCCGAACGACGTCAGCACATGGCTGACCGGATAATGAATCAGGTACAGGCTGTAAGAAATCTTCGCGAGATATTGCAGCCAGCGCCAGTTGAGCCAGTCGTGCAAATGCCCCGATCGCCCCGCCACGAAGATCGCTAAGGTGGCGGTCAAAGCGATTGATTGCTCGAACTTCCAAGACCACACCAATTGTGCGGTCACGGCAACCAAAATCACGATGTACACGGCGGTCGGAATCACTCGGTCCAGTGTCCACCAAGTCAACATGCCGAGAAAAAACAGCCCGAAGAAATGCGTCAGCCACGGTTCGGTGTGGTCTAACCGGCTCCAATGGACAAGCGACACAAAGGCCAACGGAGCGAACAGCAGCAGCAAACCCCAAGCCGCCGGTCTCGGCAACGACTTGTCTGGCCGAGGAAGCAGACGCTGAATCAGTCCCCAACCCAGCACGGCCACGACGTAAAACTGCACTTCAATACAGATCGTCCAAATCCCAGCCGACAGCGCCGGCTGTTCAAGCACATCTTGCAGAAACGCTAGGTGAGCCAGCACGCGTTTCACCGGTAGCGATTCGTCAAACGGCAGCGGCAAGTTCCACCAAGCCGAACATGCCCAATGCAACACGATCACGATCAGCAGAGTCGCCCAGTAGGGTGGGATCAGACGTACCAATCGCCGGCCGACAAACACTACGACTTCGCGCGGCGTGACCCACAAGTTGCGCATCGAGTACGCGATCACGAATCCGCTGATCACCAACAGAACTTGTACGCCGATCCAAGTCCGCAAAAGTAACCAATCAACAAACGCGGGCACAAACTGTATCGTCGGATACGGCGATGGTTCGTATCGCCAAATGTGATAAACGGCGATCCCGAGCGCCGCCAAGCCGCGCAAGCCATCGAGAAATGAAAACCGTGAAGTCGAACCGTCGGCCGCTGGAGTGTCGGTCGTTTGATTCACAGCTCTTCTCCAATTGGAAATCTCGTCATGCCAACAGCGGTGTGAGAACTTTTGCGTCATACACGTCGGTCAAACGTTCTTCGCGGCCATGGACGTTGAACGTCACTCGTTTGTGATCGAGACCGAGTTGATGAAGGATCGTGGCATGCAGGTCGGCGACCATGACTCGGTTTTCGACGGCATGATAGCCGAGTTCATCGGTCGCGCCGTAAGCCTGGCCGCCGCGAATGCCGCCGCCGGCCAGCCAAATCGAAAAGCCTTGCTTGTGATGATCGCGGCCGTCGCCCGATTGGCTAACTGGCGTGCGGCCGAATTCGCCGCCCCAGAAGAGCAGCGTACTGTCGAGCAATCCGCGTTGCTTCAGATCTTTTAACAGCGCGGCGGTCGGTTGGTCGGTGCGGTCGCAGCAGTTCTTCGTGGTCTCAGCATTCTTGGCGTGCGTGTCCCAGATTTGACCTTCAATGAAGATCTGCACGTAACGCACGCCTCGTTCGATCAATCGTCGAGCAATCAAACATCGCCGACCGTAGCTATCGGTCGGTTGCTTGCCGATGCCATAAGCGGCTTGTGTTTCGGCAGTCTCTTGAGCGAGGTCGAGAGCCTCTCCCGCATGAAGCTGCATCCGAGCCGCCATTTCATAGCTGGCGATGCGAGCTTCCAACTCCGGAGCGATGCGCGGGTGATTCACTAAATGTTCGTCGTTGAGTTTCGCTAGCAACTCGCGCCGCAATCGCTGCGTGTTGTCGGAGACGGGACTTGGCGGTTGCAGATATAGAATCGGCGTCCCCGTGTGACGAAAATGCACTCCCTGAAAACGCGGCGGCAGGAATCCGCTCGACCAGTTGCGAGCGCCATCGGTCGGCAACCCGTTGTCGGTTCGCAGCACGACATACGCCGGCAGGTTCTGATTTTCGCTGCCGAGTGCGTAGTTGACCCAAGCTCCGATTGTCGGCCGGCCGGTGACAATGCGGCCGGTGTGGAAGTGCCACAACGCCTGCTCGTGATTGTTGTGCTCGGTGTGCATCGAGCGGACGACGGCGATGTCGTCAGCACACGTCGCTGTGTGTGACAGCAGTTCGGAGTACTCAACGCCGCATTCGCCATGCGGTCGAAACTTGAACGGCGAACCGAGCAAATTCCCGTGCGCAGAAATCTTCACCAGATCGGTGAAATACTTCGGCATCGGCTTGCCGTCTTGCCGATTCAACTCCGGTTTTGGATCCAGCAAATCCATATGGCTTGGCCCACCATGTTGAAAAAGTTGGATGACGGATTTGGCTCGCGGCGAGAAATGCTGACCGCTTGACGCATTCGGCGTGGCAGATGCGGCCCGCGCGGCGTCTTCGTACAGCAGACTGCTCAGCGCGATCCCGGCAACCCCGGCCGCTCCGCGTGAAAACAAATCGCGCCGCGAAACAATGTCCGCAAAACTCGGAAGCCAGTAGCTGGATGACATGGCAACCCCATCAAAGGCAGGCCGCGACGAGTCGTTCGTCGCAAGGGTAGAGGGCAAAACTTGTATCGTCGTGCAAAAGCCGACGAAAGGCCATTCGGTAGCGGTCACGGGGCAACGCCCAGCGATTGCAGATGTTTCTTCGCCGGTTCATATCCCTGATCAGAGGCTTTGAGATACCAGGCAATGGCTTCGACGCGATCCTGCTTCAAGCCCCAACCGTTCTGGTACATCCAGCCGAGGTCCAACTGAGCGGCCGGCAGTCCTTGTTTGGCGGCCACGCGATACCATCCGGCGGCTGCTTCAAAGTCCGCCTTGACCCCTTGTCCCAGATGACACAAGCGGCCGAGATTGTATTGCGCCTGAGCATGGCCGCGCTTGGCGGCTTGATGGTAAAGATCGACGGCCTTCTTGAAATCCTTGGGAACTCCCTCACCGTACTCAGACATGAACCCGAGGGTCGTTAGTGCATCGAGGTCACCCTGACCGGCGGACTTTTGCAGCCATTCGCGTGCGGCCGCGTAGTCGCGAGTCACGCCGGTGGCATCCAGGTACATCGTCCCCACGGCGTACTGCCCGACCGGTGAACCTTGCTTGCGGCTTCGTGAAACCATTGGAACGACCGCTGATAATTCTGCGAGACGCCGTTGGCGTGGGCATATCGGCCACCCAGCGCGATCTGCGCGTTGATGTCTCTCTGCTCGGCCGCTTCACGCTCAAGGCGAACAGGCTGTTCAATGTCTTTTGGGACGCCTTTGCCAGCTTGGTAGAGGCGACTGAGTCCCATCTTCGCCGGTGCGGAACCTTGATCGGCGGCGAGACGATAATAATGAGCGGCCTTCGCTGGATCGGCCGCGACACCGCGCCCCACCTCGAACAGCAGTGCGAGAGCGAATTGCGCCTTCGGGTGCCCGAATAGCACTGTCGTGATTCTAAAGTGAGTCATGTTTTGCGGTTGGCATTTTGGAGTTGGGCTTTGAGTACGGCTCGTGGTTGTTGCCTGAGTTTGTAGCCGTGGCGGCGGCGTTTGAGGACGCGCGGTTCGAAACGACCAGGTCGGTTGGCGACTTCGCATGCTGCGATTTGTTGGAGCATCAACGACAAATAGTTCGACAAGGACGAGGTCGCGATCAAGCCCATCGACAAC
>JANMIF010000249.1:0-10776 GCA_031375695.1 Planctomyces sp. | reverse complement strand
CTTCGACATCAACGACGCCGAGTAGGTCACGTTCGGGGTCGGCGGGAGATGGAACAACGTCGAGAGCGGCTCCGCTTCGCCCTTCAGCCGCGCGGCGAAGGTGAAGTCGCCGATCAGGCCGTTCATCATCAGCATGGTGGCCTTCACGCCGTCGGCGTATTCGTAGCGGTAGGCGATCGGTTCTTTGACCCACTCGCGGATTTGAGCCGGCGTCGGATAGCGATGGCTGAATGTCTCCGGCTGAGCCAACGTCTGGCTGCGCGACAGGCACGCCTCGAACAGTTTGGGATCCCAACCGCCGCCGGCCCAGTTGCCGGAGTCCATCGCTTTCCAGACGGCGTCGCCACGCAGAGCCTGCATCGAGACGACTCCGGTCTCACCGCCGCGACGCCGCTCGGCCATGCACTGGATGACCTCCAGCGCGTGAAAGTCGTAGCTGTCGATGCTGCCGATCGAGACCCCCAGAAGCTCTTCGACTTCGGCCCCGTAGGGCATGTCGATCGCTGGCATCCGCCAGGTGACCGGCAGCGATGAGCCAGCGGTGAAGGGGAATTTCAGCTCGCGCGAGATCTCGACCATCTCTTTGGCCCACTCCCATTTCCAAGACAGATGCTTGTCGTTGAAGACCGGGACCGAGCGGCCATCTTTGCGGAACACGTCGGTGACCTGCTTGAAGAATTCGTAGCGCGGATACTTCGTCTGCTCGAACTCGCTCATCGGGTAGTTGCCATGCTCGCCGATGATCAGTACCGCATCGACCGCCAGTTTGTCGCCGCCGCATCGGAGTGCCTCGGCGATCGTCGGGTAGATCGGGAAGCCGAACTCTTTGGATCGCTTCCCGCTCAGATCTCCCTCCGGCTTCTGATCGACATACGCCGCGACCACATCCAACGGCGGTCGATGCCACCGGCCGTCGATCGGATAGCCGACGAGAAACCGCTCCGCCATGTGCCAGGCATGAGACTTGTATCGCCACTCGGTGGTGACGACGGCCAGCCGCTTGCGTTGACTCGGCGCGGTCTCGGCGGCGAACGCACTCGGAGCCAGAACCAGTCCGGCACCAACCGTGGAAAGAAACGATCGTCGTGTGAGCATGATGGTTTCCTGAAATTGAGGTGCATTACGCAGCGGACTTTGAGCCAACGATTTCTTTGACTCGCTGCACGATGGCCTGCTCATCGCCATCCTGCAATCCGAACGGATGAATGATGACGGCCCCACGATCCAGCTCCCGTTCTCCGGGATGAATGGACGGCCGACCTTGGATCAGTGCCCGGATGAAATCGTGACCGGACATGCCGAGCGTCTCGCGATCAATGGCGATACGAGCCAATGGAAAGCCACCGCGAACCGGATTAGGCGGGATGATCTTCGCCGTGACGTTCGCGACGCCGCGCAGTCCGTCGCAGATCGACTGCAACTTGCGGAGACAATTCGTTTTCTCGGCGACATGATCGCGCTCAAAGTAGAGCCGCAGCGCGGTGAGCAGCCCGATGATTTCTTCCTTGCCCGCTTTGTACCCGCGTCCGATCCCTTGTCGCGGGATGAACTCGAGCTGATCGGCCGACAGCAGTTCGGGAGGTGCGGTCCAGACTCTGGGGGTGAAGTCCATGTCGAGATGCTGCCATGCAATCGCAGAAATCAGATCGCGTCGCCCACAAACGAAGCCCGAAGCCTGCGGGCCGCGGATGAATTTGCCTCCGCTGAAACAGACGAGATCCGCTCCGTCCGCGACAAAGCGCGTGAGATTGCACGGCTCATCGCAACGGCCCGCCGCGTCCACGATCACGGGGACGCGATGTCGCCGCGCGACCGACACCAGGTCGGTCAACGACAGACGATCCTCTTGCCCGGGGAGGAACAGTATCGCCGCCGTGAGGTCATTGAACGCGGCGGAGAAATCTTCCGCTCGGCACTCACGATCGCCCCCTACTTCGACGATCCGACCACCCGCCGCTTCGATGGCATGGTCATAGTGATTGCGGTGCAGCCGAGACATGACGACTTGGTTTCGCAGGCCGGACGTCTCAGGCAGCCGATCCATCTTCGCCGCATCCAGTCCTGTGATGCAGGCGGCGACGGAGAGAACCAGCGCGGCCTGCGCTCCGGAGGTCACATAGGCCGCCTCGGCACCGGTCATGTCAGCAATCATTTTCCCTGCGGCGTGCTGCAATTGTTCCATGCAGACAAAACTGCCGGCCGCTTCCTGCATGTCCCGCAGAACCTCGGCCGGCATCAGGCTGCCTCCCAAGCGAGTGAACGTTCCCAGCGCGTTGATAACCGGAGTCACTCCCAGCGATTCGTAAACGTTCATGAGTTTTCTGATCCTTCTCCGGATTTCAACAAATCACGACACGGACTCCAACGGGACAAACGAAGCCAGTTGGTTTGCCAGCCAACACCAACGCCGTGCGGCGTCCGGAGGGAGCGACGCAAGTCGGCCATAAATGTCTTTGAGCGCCGCGGGAATCTTGCTTCGGTCGCTCAACAGCCGAGCGAAGCGGAGGAAGTCGCGGGCGTTGTCTGCTCCACCCAGCAGCGGTGCGGCGACTCGCTGTTGGAAGGAGTCGAGATCGGCCTTGGGGTTTTCCGCTCCGCCGTAGTCGGCCAGTGCGAGGTAGTTCAATTCCGCTCCGGCGTGAAACGGGGACACTTCACCGAAAAGCGAAATGCCCTCGAAGCCCATTGCGATGCTGCGCTGCACCAGATTCGCGAGCCAATCGACAGCCAGCTCACCCCGATTTCCAAACCACGAGGTCGCCAGATGCGACCTCATCACATGGCGGTGATCGCCTTTTTTGACTTGTCCTTCGGCCGTCCACGCGGGCGTGATCTCGCCGTTCTTCATGAAGTAGTCGGCCACCCATTGGACGAAGACTCCGCGCGGAAACTTGGCCAACTCGGCAGCGGCCCACGCGGGCATGGTGTCGCCAAATTTCGGCGGCTTGTCCGGCCCGTGATGCGGCTGCGGATGCGAATACGTTTCGCACACGATCCAGGCATCCGGAGCCACCGAACGCACCGCGTTCGTGGCCAACGGGTACATCAGCCCCATGTCTTCCCACGAGAGCCAGGAGAAATCAGATGTCGAGTGCTGACGACGATCGCGGCAGAGCTTGCACTGGCAGATGCCGGTATCGCCCGTTTCCATCTGCACGCCTCCCAGAGGCAGATTCTTGAAGAGCCACGCCAGCGACTCCGAGAGGAAGTCCTGATTCTCTCGCCGCGAAGGGCAGGCTTGATAGAACCCGCGCGGACCGGGCTGCCCTTTCGTGGTGATGGGAGTCTTCTTGCCGTTGAGGTCGATCGTGAAGCTCAACGGGGTCCCGTCGGCATCAACGGCGCACAACTCGGGGTGCGCTTCCAAGTGCCGCTCCAGATTGTGCGGCGAGTTTCCTTCGTAATACACCCCGCCATACGCATTCAGTCCCACACCGCACAGCAACCGCACGTTTTCTTTCGCCGCGACGTCACACAAACGCTTGGCTGCTTCCAAGCCACCGTGGCTGTCACGCAACAGACCCCAAACGACAACCGCGTCGATGTGATGCCGCCCGCACCAGCGGAGCAGAGCCGAGTAGTCCTGCACGAAGGAGTCCGTGCTGCGTCCATACTCGTTGCACGATCCATGTGTGTGAGCTCCCGGTCGATTCAAAGCCCATTCGGTACTGTGGTCCCAGGTCCAAAACATCCGCGTCTGAATCGGCGACACACCGCTGGACCCTTGCGCCGGCGAAGCATCGACTCCGAGTGCCTCTTCAGAGAACTCGGTCTCACCGATCACCGCTCCCACGCCACAAGCAGCACTCATCCGAATCATTTCACGACGATTGAGCACGTTCATCAGACCGATCTCCGAGTGTTGCTGGCATGACTCGAACGCAGCTTACTAACTCTCTCGTGCCATCGTCACCCAGAGCGCGTTTCGAAAGCGTTTGACGAACCTGTAGAGAATGGGAGCTTCAGCACCGCGGCGGAGTCGGGAGCCCCGCGCCGAGCGAGAGTTCGGCCTGGCTGCTATCGCTGATGAAGCACGATCGGTATTGAAGCGGCTGGATCGTCTCGATGAGTGACAGCAAGTCGGTGATGAAATCCTCCGGCACGCCGCGGCCGCGAAGCGGGTGGCCCAGCTTCGCGGTCGTTAGACCGGTGACAAGGGTAACAGTTGTTGGTCGGCACTTTGCTGTGATGTACCCCGTCACGTCATCGAGACGACGAAACCTGCTGCACATTGGCGACGCCGTTGTACAACACCGTCAGCGGGATTTCGCAGCCGACGCTGGGCATCCGCAACGTCGAGTCGAGCCCCGTGGTCGTGATTAAATCCCAGCGGCCGTCATCGCGACGGAGGAATTGTTCGACAATGGCCTCCCATTCGTTGATGACCAAGTACTCTCGCAGCGATGGACAGAGCCGGTACTGGTCCGCCGTCTGCCCACGATCGGTGTATCCTGAGAACGAGTATGAGGTGGAAATCTCCACTAAGAGACTTGGGTTGATCAGTGTTTTCGGCTCGAGATCGAGGAACTCCGGTTCGCCCGACGTCGCCACGAGGTCGGGGTACGCGTAGCACCGCTGACGCTCGACGCAGACCCGCAGATCGCCCGCGTGTGTCGTACCTCCTCGCGGCTTCAGTTTGCTGTCGAGGAATTCCCACAGGTTCAGCGAGATCTGATCGTGATCCCGGCTGGTGTTCAGCCTGGTGGAGACTCGGCCATAGTCGAATTCAAGCCGATCGCGACTGGCTCGACTTTGAGCGAGATACTCCGCTTCGGTGACCTTGTCAGGACACAACGCTTCGTGGACAGGCACGAGCAAACTGCTCGCGCGATAAATTCCAGCGACGAGGTAGGTCTCGGAAACCAATCGTTCGAGAAACACTTTGATTTCAAACAACCGAAGATCATCGTTGCCGCCGTCTAAAGCATAGGACGTGAGTACCCCGATAAAGCCGTGCGTCACCAGTTTTGAAGATTCAAAGTGAAAGGTCTTCGCCAGATACTCGCGGTCGTCTGCATCGACGACATACATGTCGATACCAGACAACGCCGCCAATAGCTCGCCCGACTTCTCCAAGTCCGACAGAAGATCCTGGCCCACGATGGACACGCCGACTCGGACGCCGATCTCATATACGTTGCTGACGCGTACGGACCCGTCGCCCCATTTCAGAAAGCAGCGGCGATCCAATTGACCGGGAGGATCAACAAACACGTGCGGCGGGTAGTCATCCTCGTCGATCCGGATGGTGAAATGCGGGAATAGAATCTCTCGCGTATTGGTCACGAACTCGTCGGGCGACCGGCCAGCAAAGGCCGTGATCGCCGCCGCCGCCTTTTCCGCGTCGGTCAGGAATTCGTCTTGCGCATCGCTCATCGAATGCTCCTTTGAGAAGCAGTTACCGCAGGAACTCAGCCGCCGCCGAGACGTGATTGACCAGAATTCCGTCTGTGGATGGTCCAGGTTCGCGGAAGCTAGGTGCCGCAAGAACAAGAAACTCGGAGTGAACGCTGATTGCAAGGTTGACGCCAGGCTTTGGGTGGCCTCACTTCAAACTGGCTGGCTTCGAAATGTTGTTCAATTCCATGCGACTGGAGATTCAGTTTACAGGAGCGGTCGAATTGGTTGGCCGCGATAGACGTGGTAGGGGCGGCCGGTGGTGTCGTGGAACTCGCGATCGGGGCCGATGCCCAGGCAGTGGAAGATCGTCGCGGCCAAGTCTTCTGGCGTGTATGCCTCGGTTTCGGGCAGGCCGCCGTGCGAGTCCGTGCGTCCGATGATTCGGCCGGGTTGAATGCCGCCGCCGGCGAAGAAACAGGGAAACACATCGCCCCAGTGATGACGGCCGGGAGTGAACACCTCGCCCGATGCGCTTTTTCCGCCCACCGTGATGGGCGAAATCCGAGGTGTGCGGCCCATCTCTCCGCACATCACGATCAGCGTCTCGTCAAGCAATCCGCGGTCGGACAGGTCGTCCAGAAAGCCGCTCAGGCAGTGATCCAGCGACGGGAGGAGCTTTCCCTTCAGGTCGCGGAAGGCGTTCTGGTGCGTATCCCAGCCGCGAAGATTGACCTGAACCATTCGCACACCGGCTTCAATCAACCGCCGCGCGGTGAGAAAACCCTGCCCCCATTCCTCGCGACCATACAGGTCGCGCATGCTCTCGGACTCTCGAGTCAGATCGAATGGGTTCTGGTCTCCAGGCCTCGTCGCCAGCACGAAACGGAGCGCCTGTCGCCGGTAGGCATCCCACCTCGCGAGCGAACCGGCGTGTTCGCGCTGGTCGAGTCCGCGGCGTAATTCGTCGAGGTGACCCAGCAGCGCGTCACGGTCCTGAATACGGCCAACCGTCACTCCTTCCGTCTGGCCGAAATCGGGCAGATGAAAGTCCGGGTTTCGGCAGCCGGAATTGTTCCACCAGGCTCTTGGTCCGGGACCAGGTCTGCGCTCGGGATCGAGATTGGGATCGTCGTGGCTGTAGCAATTAGGGCACGAACCACCCGCGTCTGGCGCGTTGCATTTGCAGGCCAAGTCGACGCCCAGCCGGTCATATCGAGGCCCGAGCAACCCGGAGTCGCGACCGGGGTACTTCATCAGATTCGCCCGCGGCAACTCGATCATCGCGGGCCAGCCGATGTCCGCCTTCGGGGGAGCGGCATAAGTAATCATCGACCCGATCGAAGGCCAACTCATCCGGCCCGACCGCGATTCCGCAATGGAGGCGTTGGTGTCACCGACCGGGAGCGATGTCGTCCCTGTATGCAGCAGGTACATGGCACTATTGTGCTCGTTACGGAATTCCCGTCCTGCCACGTGGTTCATGGTTCGGATGATCGAGAACCGATCGGCGCGGGCGGACAGCTTGGGCAAATGCTCGCAGAACAATTCGCCCGGAACCTTCGTCTGTGCCACTCCATACTCGCCGCGGATCATGTCGGGCGCATTGGGCTTGGGATCGAACGTTTCATGCTGGGACGGCCCGCCCGACTGGAAAATAAAGACGACCGATTTTGCCTTCCCGGCTCGTGCGCCGCCGCCTGCGGCCTGCGCCTCAAGTCTCAACAAGTCGGCGAGACCCAATCCGAGCAGCCCCATCCCGCCGACCTGCAACAGGTCTCGTCGTCCGATCCGCGGATGATCCTCTTGGCGGCAGCCATTCCAACGTATTGTCATGTGATTCGTCTTTCGCAGTCAGCCGCTGAAATATCGCGTTCCAATCTTCGCTAACTCACCGCGCCGGTGAAGAGCGGAGCGATCGGTTCCCCTTCGCTGGCGTGACTGGGACGGTTGACTCGGTCTTTGATGATGCTGCGCGGGTCGATGCCGAGTGACGAGAAGATTGTCGCTCCGAGATCGGATGGGTAGTACGGGTTCGAGGCGGGATAGGCGGCGATGTTGTCGGAACTGCCGATGACTTGGCCGCCGCGCACGCCGGCTCCCGCGAAGAGAGCGAAGAAGACTCCGCCCCAATGGTCGCGGCCGTCGGGGACGTAGCTCGGCGTGCCGACGTTGCCGCCGAGCTTCGGAGTGCGACCGAACTCGCCGACCATCACGACCAGAGTTGTCTCCAGCAGGCCAGAGGAACTCAGGTCGTCCAGCAATGCGGAGACACCTTGATCCAGCGGCGGCAGCAGGCGGTCTTTGAGCTGCGTGAAGTTGTTGTTGTGCGTGTCCCAGTTGTTCATCGTCCCCATGTTGGCCTGCACGATCGGAACCCCGGCCTGCACGAGCCGCCGTGACAACAGCAACGATTGGCCGAAGAGATGCCGACCATAATTGTCTCTCACTGCGGCCGGTTCTTGATCAATGGCGAAGGCGCGACCGATCGCGCTCGCGGTCAGGATCGACATCGCCTGGTCTTGATAGTTGCTGAACTCGGCAGCCGATCGAGCGAGATCGAAGCTTGCCGACTGCGCGTTGAACTGCGCGAGCAACTGACGCCGATGGTCGAGCGCATCGACCGACATCCCGACGGGCAGGCTGAGGTTCTCGACGCGGAACTTCGGATCGTTGGGGTCTTGCTTCACCTGCCACGGGTCGTACTTCGCTCCGAGGAAGCCAGCATCCTGCCCAGAGAACCCGTAGCCGTTGTTCAAATACGTCGGCAGCATCACGCCATTGGGGATGCCGTCGCGCCGCGGTCGCAGATAGTCGAGCGTCGAGGCGTAACAAGGCCAATCGTATCGCGACGCCATGTGCGTAGAGCCGATCGGCATCTTGTCGATGCCGGTGAGCAGCATGTGCGTCGCGTGCTCATGGCTCGGCAAGCCATGCGTCATCGAGCGAATCACCGCGAACTTGTCGGATCGCACGGCCAGCTTCGGCAAGTGCTCGCAGACATCCATTCCCGGCGTGCGCGTGGCGATCGGCTGAAACGTGCCGCGCACTTCGACCGCAGCCTCCGGCTTCAAATCGAACATGTCGAGATGACTCGGAGCTCCGGTCAAAAAAATCAGGATTACGCTGCGAGCACGTTGCTCGCGGGACGGCGCAGACTCGGCAGCTCGCGCTTGCTGTGCGAGCAACGTCGGCAGACCAAAGCCGATCAATCCAGAATAACCGACCTGCAACAGCTCGCGCCGGTTTATTCCGAGCATCTGTTGGTGAGACGTTCGTGAAGTCATGTTGAATCTTCTCCGCTGAGTTGCCTCACGGCTCAGATCTCACGCCAAGATATCGTGAATCACTTGGCCGTGATCGATTTCCAGCCGCTTGCGTCCGGGAATTTCCAAGCGGCGGTTATCGAGACCCAGCAGGTGCAGCACGGTGGCGTGCAGGTCAGTCACGTAATGGCCTTCGCCCAAGGCATGGTAGCCGAGTTCGTCGGTCGCGCCGTGAACATAGCCCTGCTTCAATCCCGCACCTGCCATCCAAATGGTGAAGCCGTTGGGGTGATGATCGCGGCCGTCCTTCCCTCCGCCACGCAGTTCCAAACCGGGAGTCCGTCCGAATTCCGTGCAGAAGACAACCAGGGTCTCGTCGAGCAATCCGCGCCGCTTCAAATCTTGAATCAGGCCTGCGACCGGCAGATCGACCGTGCCGCATAACCGCGTGTGATTGTCCTTCAGTTTCTGATGCGAGTCCCACACGCCATACGGAGACGGAAAGACTTGGACGAAGCGGACACCTCGTTCGACTAACCGCCGCGCCGCGAGCAAGCGTTGTCCGGCAACTTTGGTCGTCTCGTTGTCGATGCCGTACAGCTTCGTCGTCGTTTCCGTCTCTTGAGTGAAGTCGATTGCCTCGGGGACTGCAGCCTGCATCCGAAACGCCAACTCATACGCGCGGATGCGGGCCAGCAATTCTTGATCTTGTGGGTACTCAACCGCGGTGAGCCCGTTGAGTTTTCCGATCAGCTCATACTCCAATCGTTGTTCTTCGAGGCTTTGTCCGGCGTGACGTTGGCCGAACGGCAGTGGGTTCTTCGGGTCGAGTACCAGCGGCACCCCGGCGTGTTGCGGACCGAGATAAAGTGAGTCGATCGACAGCCGCGTGTCCGACCGCGTCGGCCCGCCGAGCACCGCGAACTTCGGCAGGTTGTCGTTGAGCGTTCCCAATCCGTAATGCGCCCACGCCCCGACGCTCGGTTGTTGTTCGTCGAGCCGGTGCCGACCGGTGTGAATCTGATTCTCCGCCGCGTGATCGTTGTCTGTCGTCCACATGTTCCGGACAAAGCAGAGTTCATCAACTTGCTTCGCCAGGTGCGGCCACCAATCGGTGATCTCGATGCCGCTGTCGCCGTGCTTGCGCCAGCCGACTTGCATGGGGTAGACCGTCGGGTAGACATCGCGGACGTTGATCTCTTCCGCCGCCACCGACCGGAACCGCTTCTTGTGTAACGGCGAGTTGACCGGGTTCTCAAACGGCGTTTTATCGAACGTCATCCCCGCGTACTGATTGAGCGCCGGTTTTGGATCGAACGTCTCGACGTGGCTGTAGCCGCCAGAGAGAAAGATCCAGATTACAGACTTGGCACGAGGGCCGAGAGGAAGGGAGGGCAGGGGGGAGGAGGCAAGCGACGAGGCCGTGATCTCGGCGGATCTGAGGATGCCATCGTCAGCCAACATCGCCCCGAGCGCTAGACCGGTGAAGCCCATCCCCATGTCAGACAGGAAAGCGCGACGCGAATGTCGGCAGTCACATGCCTGCGTGTCAGCGAATCTCTGCGTCATATTTCTACCTGATCGTGATGAAGTCGTTGTGATTCAAGAGTGCTCTCACGATGCTTTCACGAGCTCGTGTTAAAGCGTCGACGGCATTTGTTTTGGCCAGCAAGTCACGTTGTTTGTCGAGCGTCTCACCGCAGAGTTGCAACTCCGCATCGGTCGGTGATCGCGACAGAATCTTTTCAAACGCGGCGATGATGAATAGCTTGGGGCTCGCGTCCACTGTCACTCCAGTTTCGCTCGTCAATGCGACCGCGATTGTCGAACTCATCTGATGTACTAACTCGCTGTTGGTCAGTGCGAGTGCTTGCTGTGGAATGACGCTCCGAGTGCGGCGGTAACAGTCGAGCGCGTCCGGCGCGTCGAACAACTCGCCGAGCGAACTCTTGCCCCCTTGTTCCGGATAGACGGCGTAATACAAACTGCGACGAAAGGTCTTGAGTGCTTCGCTATTTTCAAGCTCCTGTCCGCCTATCTTCGGGTCGAGTTTACCGGCGACGTATAGCAGACTGTCGCGCACGACTTCGGATTCCATACGTCCGGGGTTCATGCGCCAGAGAAGTTTGTTTTCTGGGTCGGCCTCGTAGGACGGGATGGAATCCCATCCTAC
>JANMIF010000201.1:0-16080 GCA_031375695.1 Planctomyces sp. | reverse complement strand
CCGAATGGCACTGTCGTAGTTCTAAGTTGAGTCATGTTTTGCTGTTGGCATTTTGGAGTTGTGTTTTGAGGACGGCTCGTGGTTGTTGCATGAGTTTGTAGCTGTGGCGGCGGCGTTTGAGGACGCGGGGTTCGATTCGGCCGGGACGGTTGGCGACTTCGCACTCGGCGATCTTGGACAACATCGAGAGGCCGTGGTCCGTGATGTTCTCCGGCGCGATACGACCGCGCGCCAGATCAGTCCAGGAAGCGAGAATATATTGGCACGTCCCAGTGAAGCTAATCTGACGCGGACACTTGCCATGCAACAGAGCCGAAGCTGCCGCCGTCGTGCGGACCAGATTATAGGCCAGCAGTGTCGTCCACAGTTCTCGCCGCACCATCTCCGGCGACTTACAGCGCACATGGTTCAGATTCAGGTTCTGCTTGATCGCGCGGATGTCGAGTTCCGCGTTCCAGCGGAAGCCATACAGTTCGGCGATGTCGGCCTTCGTGTAGACCTCTGCGTCCGTCAGCGTGGTCACGATCGTGATCTCGTGCGTACGGTAGCCGGGTTGGATCACCTGGAATCGCAGTTCGCGCAAGGTCATCGTCTCCGGAATCGTCTCGTACGTCGCTTGGTCCATCCATTTCGGGCACGGCGGTCTCGTCCAGATGACCAGATGGTCTCGCGGGCCGAGGCGGCGGCCACGACGGAAATCGACGTGCCGCTTCTGGTGCATCCGCGTGCAACTCTGCACGCCACGCCCCAACAACATCGCGACCATGAAGAACGAACAGAAGTAGCGGTCAGCCACCAGCAGGTCGCCCGGTGAGAATGATTCCAGCCGTGCCCGCAACAAGGCCGTTTCGCCAGTTGCTTTGCCGGAATACGGCCCGATGGCGACCTCCAACACAGCCGCCGTGGCCAGCGACAGAATGGCCAGGCACCGCGCGATCGGCAGGCCGACGCCCTTCTTCTGCGAGCGAGACTGCGGGTATTCGGCCTGGTTCTCGGGTGTGTCGGGCATGGTGCAGGTGAACCCGTCCACAAGCTTCGCATGCAACTTCTTCCACAGCCACGGAGCATCAGCCCGTTCTTCGAGTTCGTCCGCGATCTCAAATGTCAGCTCACGCAGCGCGAACTCCGACAATTTCGCCCGCGCCTTGCAATAGTCTCCCGTGTCGGACGTCGGCGTCGCCAAACCGCTGGCCAGACGGTGAGCGGTGATCGCCGCCACCGCCGCCTGACAGGCGGCCTCCTTGCCATCGCGCAGCACCTGACCGAGAAACGCCCACAGCACGTTCACGGTCGAATAGATACCGTTCATCGCGAACAGATTCTGGTGTTTGGCGAAGATCCGCTGCACCCGCTCGGCCGAGAGTAATCCGGCGAACGGCAATCCCGGCTGCGAC
This sequence comes from Planctomyces sp., assembly GCA_031375695.1. Taxonomy (GTDB): domain Bacteria; phylum Planctomycetota; class Planctomycetia; order Planctomycetales; family Planctomycetaceae; genus SXKJ01. Next base: position 14,686 of record JANMIF010000201.1, on the reverse strand, counting down.
AAAAACGCGGCCACAACTTGCTGAAACTGGCCACTCACGCTGCTGCTGGAATCCGTTACGTTGCGCATGAAAAGACCCTCCTTGGCTATGTCTCGCAAGCCAACCAAGAAGGGCATTTCACAACCGTAGCCAAGGACGGCCAAACAATCCCAGACCAATCCTCGTCTGTCGGAAAACTACAACAGACTTCCGACACGCGCCAACCGAAGGTCCGCGCCACCTGCAGTCATTTCACTGACGACAGTGCCATTCGGGACAGGTCCCTATCAGACCCAACGTGTCAACTGGACTGCCCTCATGTCACTCTTCGTGAATCAACCGCCCAGCGACTTGGCCCATCCTCCACCATCAAGCGTCTCGGCGAACGGCCGCTGGTTCACAGCAATTCTTGGATGGGCTTGCCGTCTTGATGGGACATGGAGATCGGACGGCCGGAAGGATGGATGTACTGCAAGTCTTGTTCGATTCCCAGCACGTGAAAGCAGGTGGCCATTAAGTCCTCGTGGAGGATCGGGCGTTCTCGCGGATAGGCTCCGTGACAGCCCGGATTACCTATCGACAGAGTGGAGAACCTTGTTATGCAGCGTTTGATGATGGTCGTGGCCCTGGCCGCGACGGGGCTGGCGATGGCAGGTCGTTGGTGCGTGGCGGGCGATCCGTTGACCGTGGTGTCGGATTTTGAAGGGGCGTCAGTGCGCGAGGTCGAGATCGACGAGGCCGCGCGCAGCATCAGCTTCATGCCGGGTGGCGATCCCGTGCGAGGCTGGCCGTGCTGGTGGTTCTTCAAGATCAACGGCATCACCTCCGGCGAGACGATCACGTTGCGACTGCGTGGCTCGACGGCGACGGTCGCGACACCGGGTGCTGCTTTGCAAAAACCGCTCGCGTCGTCCTGGGCGATGCCGGCGCAAGCGACCTTTTCGATCGACGGCCAAACCTGGCTGCACACCGAGAAGGGAACGCGTCAGGACGAGTGGATGATCTACACGCTCAAGCCGGAAGCGGCCTCGATGCTCGTCGCCTGGGGGCCGCCGTACACGCCGAGCACCGCTGCGAAGTTCGTGCGTGCGATGAGCGAGAAGTCCCCTCACGCCAAGGCCACCGAGTTGTGCCGTTCGCGTGGCGATCGCCCAGTGCCGATGCTGCATGTGCGGGAAGGCGAGCGGACGCCGGAGCAGCGTTTCGGCGTCTGGGTTCAGGCACGGCAACATGCGTCGGAGAGCGGTTCAAGTTGGGTGGCTCAGGGCTTTGCCGAGTGGCTGCTCAGCGAAGACGCGGACGCGGCCTGGCTCCGTCAACATGCGGAGATCTTCATCGTCCCGATCATGGACGTGGACAACACCGCCACAGGCAACGGCGGCAAGGACGCTCAACCGCAGGATCACAATCGAGACTGGTCCGCACAGCCGCACTGGAACGAAATCATCGCCGCCCAACGCAAGGTCGGCGACCTGATCGCCGCCGGCCGGATGGATGTCTTTCTCGACCTGCACAATCCGGCCCCCGACGACCCGACCTTCTTCTACATCCTGCCGTCCGAGATGTTGAAAGAGCCCATGATCGGGCTGCGCGACCGCTTCATCGAATTGGCTTACACGCGCATCAGCAAGATCAAGCCGCTGATCCCGATGAGCAACAAACCCAAAGTGACCGGAGCCAACTACCATCCGCTCTGGCGACAGATCAGCGCCAACTGGGTGAGCATGAACGGCAACCCTCACACCGTCAGCCTGTGCCTGGAGGCCATTTGGAACTACCCGAACAGCACCACCGAAGGCTATCGAGCCGTCGGAAGCAATCTCGCCGCCGCCGTCCGCGAGTATCTCGCCGAACGTCCGGAGAGACATTGAACAGGACCAAATGGACGTGCTTGCGGACGGTCACGCCAACAAGTCCTCAATGACATGCCCATGCACGTCGGTTAGCCGACGGTCAATGCCGTTGCTCAGGAACGTGAGCTTCGTGTGATCGATGCCCATCAGGTGCAGCATCGTGGCGTGGATGTCGTAGACCTGAGTGGGGTTGTCTCGATCGAGTGGCTTGTAGCCCCATTGGTCGGACGGGCCGTAGGTCACTCCGGGTTTGATGCCGCCGCCGCAGAGCCAGTTGCTGAAGACATACGGATTGTGGTCTCGGCCCTTGCTGCCTTGAGTGGATGGCATGCGTCCGAATTCGGTCGTCCACAGAATGATGGTGTCGTCGAGCAAGCCGCGTTGTTTGAGATCCTTGATGAGCGCGGCTGCTCCGATCGCCATGCCGTTTGCCAGCGGGCCGTGATCGCGTTCGACGTCTTCATGACTGTCCCAATTGCGGCGCGGAAAACTGTTGTCGTTGCCGGACCAGATTTGGACATAGCGCACGCCTCGCTCCAACAGCCGCCGCGCGATCAAACACTTGCGACCGAAGTACTCGGCCTCTTCAGGCACGTTGATCTCGGAGCCATAGGTCTTGCCTGCCGTTTCGAGTCCATACATCTTCAAGATGTGGTCGGGCTCTTTGCTGAGATCGAGAGCTTCCGGCGCGCTGAGCTGCATCTTCGCAGCGAGCTCATAAGTCTTGATGCGAGCATCCAGTCGTGAGTCTCCAGGACGTTGTTGTTCGAAGCCACGATTCAGTCGGTTGAGCAGAGCAAGCCCATCGCGATCGCTGTCTGCCGTGACGAAGTCCGACTTCGGCAGCAGGTCTTCGATCGGGATGTCGCGCTGCGGAAAGATGGTCGTGCCTTGAGTGCTCGCGGGGAGAAAGGCCGACGACCAATTCTTCGGACCATTCGACGGATAGCCTCGATGATCGGGCAGCACGACGAACGTCGGCAGGTTGTCGTTCATCGAACCGAGGCCGTAGCTGATCCATGCTCCCATGCCGGGAAAGCCGGGGTTCTGAAAACCGGTCGCTTGCAGAAACGTCGCCTGAGAATGCACGCCGGTCTTGCCAATGACGTTGTGAATGAACGCCATGTCGTCCGCAACGTCACCCAAAGGCGCGACGACATCGCTGAGCATCTTGCCGCTCTGACCATAGGCTTTGAACTTGAACGGCGACTTCATCCACGGGCCGAGCCCATTCTGAAACGCTTCGACATGCTCGCCAAAATCGGACGCTTCGCCGTGATGCTTTTCGAGCGCCGGCTTGTAATCCCACAGATCCAAATGCGATGCAGCTCCGGACATAAAGAGCTGCACAATCCGCTTGGCCTTGGCCGGTCGATGCAGCTTCTTCAGCACCGCTCCCGAGCCAACATCACCTGTTTCTGTTGCCGACAGACCGTCTGCTTGCAACATCGAAGCCAACGCCAAAGCGCCAAAGCCATGTGCCGACTGGCAGAAAAAATCACGTCGATTATTCATTGCAATGTCCCTTAATTCACAACCGGCACGAGTTAGCTCTACAGCGAGATGTGGGCGAGTTGCTCCGCAACTCGCCGCCGAGTCGCGTAGCGATTCGGCCACAAGGGCTGCAGTCGAAACGCTTCCGGTTAGTCGACATAGACGAATTCGCTGAGGTTGAAGAGGACTCGGCAGAGGTTGGAGATGCCATGCTTCTGAGCGTAAACGGTCAGTTCGGTGAGTTCGCTTTCTGTGGGTGATCGGCCAGAGATGCGATGGAAGGCACGAGCGACTTGCTCGGAAATGGATGAGGTCTCGATCGAAAGCTTGCTCGCGAAGTGCTTGGACATCGTCAACGAAAACCCGTTGTTGAGCAGCGAGAGGGCCTGCAATGACGTCAGCGTTTCGTTGCGTTGCGGCGTACTTTGCGAGGAGTCCGCACAGTCGAGCGTGGTCATGTAGGGGTCGGGCTGCGAGCGGACGATGAAGCGATAGATCGAACGGCGATGCGACGCAGCGTCGTCGGGATTGAACTTGTGGTATTCGTAGTGCGGCGAGTGTTCGGGCCGTTCGAGCACGAACAAGTAATAGCCGGGGCCGCCCATCTTGAGATCGAGTTTGCCGCTGACGGCGAGCATCGCGTCGCGGATCTCTTCGGCTTCGAGTCGCCGGCGGTTCATGCGCCAGAGGAAGCGGTTGTCGGAATCGATCGTGCTGTTCGATGAGTCATGAGCCGACGATTGCTGGTACGTCGCACTCGTCACGATGAGTTGATGCAGCTTCTTGATGGACTTGCCGTTGTCTCGAAATTCAGTCGCGAGCCAATCAAGCAACTCGGGATGAGTCGGCAACTTACCCATGCGACCGAAGTCGTTCGGCGTTTCAACGAGACCGCGTCCGAAGTGATGTTGCCAAACACGATTCACGATCGAACGCCATGTCAGCGGATGATCGTTGTGAGTCACCCACAGAGCCAATGCGGCGCGGCGGTCGCCTTCGGAGTGATCGGGCGGCAGGGCGAATCGACCAGCGGAGTCGGTGACGTGCATGAGCCGGCTCGACTGCTCGGCAGACAGAATGGGCAGCGTTCCCGGCACAGACGGAGCGAGCGGTTGCGTGACGTTGCCGCGATGCAGCAAGTGAATCGCGCGCGGCTTGCCGTTCGTTGGATTGAAGGCCGCGATCGGAGCGAAGTGAGTCGTAGCGGCGTAAACCAACTTACCACTGGGCAGAGCTTTGAGCTGGCTCTCGGACGACGCGATCTCTGTGTTGAGCCGCTCGCGTTCTGCGGTTCGCTCGGCGGTCGTGATGCGATCGAGGATGGCTTGCCGCTGCTTCATCGCTTCGGCCAGTTGCATGATCGCGGTCTCGTTCCCGGCACTCGCCCAGATGCCGTCGGTGAGGTTCGACTTCCTCCATCGATCCGGTGCTTCGATCGAATCGAGCGACGTCACTGCCGACTTCAACGCCACGTTGTTGCCAGCCGTATCGAGCACCTGAAGCTCGGCCAGCGCGAGAATGAAATCGTTCTGTCGCGGTGCCAGCTTGGTCGCGGTAACTCGGACGTATCGAGCTTTGGTCTTCGTGACCGCGACTTCATACGCAACGAGACCCGGATTCGGGACATCCTTCTGAGTGGCATCGTGAAGCAGCGTCGCGTCTGTGGCCGAGACCTCAGCGGCCGACATCCCGCCCGAGACTTTGAATCGCACCGGGAAGCCGAAGCCCGCGCCGATGTTGTTGAAGTCGTCATGACACGGCCGCAGCACGATCTTCGAAATGTCGACCTCGGAACCGAGTTCAATCTGCACCCACTTCTCGACGTCCTGCTTCGGAGCAAAGCCGCTGTGATAGCCGAACTCAGGTCGCTTGGCGGCGGGGCTCGCTTTCGGTTGCAGTTCGGCAATCTGCTTTTCGAGGGCGACTAACTCCGGCCCGCCGTCTTTTTGAATCGCCGCATTCAACGCCGTGAGCGCCGCGCGAGCAGCCTTCAATTGGTCGGCCAGTTGCAGCCGTTGCTTCTCGATTTGCGGGTCGAGGTCATAAGCCCGTTCCGCGCGGTCGACCGCCGCGAAGACCGATTGCAGGTTGTAGTAATGCTCCTGAGTAAACGGGTCGAACTTGTGGTTGTGGCACTGCGCGCATTGAATCGTCACCGAGCAAAACGTGTTGAGCGTATTGCTGACCATCTCATCGCGGTCGGTATGCCGAGCGACCTTGCCGTCGATCTTTGATTCCGGCACTTCGGCATGTCCGATCCAGTCCCACGGTCCCGCCGCGATGAAGCCCAGTCCCAAAATGCCGTCCGCAGTGCCGGGGAAAAACACATCTCCCGCAAGCTGTTCTTGGACGAAGCGACCATACGGCTTGTCGTCGTTGAAGGACTTGATGACGTAGTCGCGATATGGCCAAGCGTTCGGTCGCAGCTTGTCTTTGTCGTAGCCACACGTGTCGGCGTACTTCACAACATCGAGCCAATGTCGCGCCCATCGTTCGCCATAGTGCTGCGATGCCAGCAAGCGATCGACGAGCCGCTCATACGCCGACGGCTCCGTGCCAGCGGGCTCTTGCAGCGACTCTTTCACGAACGCTTCGACTTCCTCAGGCGTTGGCGGCAGACCAATCAAGTCAAAGTACAACCGCCGAATAAGCACTCGCGGATCAGCGGGCTTTGAAGGAGTCAGTTTCTGCTCGGCCAGTCCTCTGATAACGAAGAGGTCGATGGGGTTTTTGATCTGCGATTTGAAAGTTGCAATTTGCGTTCTGGATGCCGCCATCAACGCGCTGACGTCCGGCTTCTTCATGGGCTTGAACGACCACCAGTCCAAACTGTCGACGACGGTCTCTTCGATCGTGAATCCATTGGGCCACTTCGCGCCGGCCGTGATCCATTCTCTGATGGCGGCGACTTCAGCAGCCTTCAGCGGCTCGCCGGACTTCGGCATCGTCGGCTTCTTGCCGTTGTGCGACATCAGCACCTTGAGCAACTCGCTGTCATCAGGCTGCCCCGGTTCGACAAAGCCGCTGTCGAGCACTTCGTCTCGCTTCTGCAACGAGAACGCCCCTTTGCGATCGACCGAGTTATGACAGTTCACACAACGCGCTTGCAGAATTGGTGCAACGGACTTTGTGAACGCATCGGGTTCCGCAGCCAACAAGCGGATCGCCCCGTTGATCGCGGCGACGCATGCGACAATGAAGAACGCGATGCGGCGAAGATGGCCGCTGTGATTGCTGAGAGATCGCAAACTCATTTTCGTCCCTTCCGCTGAGGCAGCGCTACGAGGTCTCGCCGAGCGGCCTGCACATGTTCGAGCATCGCGGATCGCGCCGCTTTCGGGTCTCGTCTCTGAACCGCTTTCAAGACCGCCTGATGTCCGAGCAACGCCGGTTGCACGCCGCCCAATCCGATGGTTTTGCGACGCGACTCGCGCAGCAATTCGGCCAGCGCATCCATCAGGAACAAGTAGATCGGATTGCCGGTTGATTCTGCCAGAACGCGATGAAATTCCATGTCCGCCTCGATCTGCGACTGCGGAGCTTTGGCTTCGGCCAGTTTTCGCACCGCGATGTGCAATCGCAGCAAGTCTTCGTCGCCGATTCGTTCGGCAGCCAGCGCCGCGATCTCGGCTTCCAGCGGCTCTCGAACTTCCGCCAAATGCAACAGCGTCGCCTGGCTGCGATGCATGGCGACCTGCAAATTCTCGATGAGCGCTTCCGAGCCAGCCAACTTCACGCGGGCATTTCGGCCCTGCGACATCTCGATCAATCGCGACGACTGCAACCGCTGCATGGCTTCGCGAATGACGCTGCGAGACACCTCGAACTCAGTCGCGAGTTCTCCCTGAGGCGGCAGAACTCCGTCCACAAAATCCCCCGTGAGAATGCGGCTTCGCAGTCGATCAAAAACTGCATCCACAAGCCCCAAATTCGGCAACTCGGCCCCCTCGCGTTTCTGTGGTGCTGTAACCGTAATCATCTCGACCTACCCTCAACTTGTACGACAAGATGATTGATCGTATCCGACAAGGTTCAGTTGTCAACAAAAACGGGTATACCTCTTCGCAACGATCACGTTCTTGGCGATGTGAGTCTACGGGCCTCTCAACACCAAGGCCGTCCGACAGCGACCATCAGTCGGCCTGTGTCGTTTCAAAATCCTTCCGTCCGAGATGTTGAAGGAACCGATGATCGGTTTACGAGACCGGTTCGTTGACTCGGCCTATTCGCGCATGGACAAGATTAAGCCGGTGATCCCCATGAGCAACAATTCTCAGTTGATCGGAGCCAATCATCATCCACTCTGGCACCATCATCAGCGCCAACTGTGTCAGCATAAACGGCAACCCACACACTGTCAGTTTGTGCCTGGAGACGATTTGGAACTACCCCAACAGCACGACCGAAGTCTACCGAACCGTCGGCAGCAACCTCGCCGCCGCCATCCCCGAGTATCTCGCCGAACTTCCGGAGAGAAATTGACGCCGGATCAATTGATCTGTCCGGACCGTGCTTCTCCTTAGTCGATGCGATGATCTTCACCGGGTACGTTGACCGTAGCGGAGGCGGCAAGTAAGTTGTCTGACATGTGACTTGTCGGACACCGCACCTGCTGAGGATCTCTCATGAATCTGCAGTTCAAACCCATCACTCGGCGTTCTGCGGTGGATCAGGTCGTCGAGCGCATTCGCGGAGTCATTGACGATCACAAACTCGCGGCCGGCGCGAGATTGCCGGGCGAGTTTGAACTCGTCGAGCAATTGCAGGTCAGTCGGCCCGTCTTGCGCGAGGCGTTGGCCCGATTGCAGAGCCTCGGATTGGTCGACATTCAACGCGGTCGCGGCACGTTCGTCGGCGGTGGGAGCAGCTTGATGAACTGCGTACACATGCTTCGCACCGCAGTGACCATCTCGCCGCGCGAGCTGTTGTCGTATGCCGAATTGCGAACGGCGATCGAAGTTCAGGCGGCTCGGCAGGCGGCGGAGCGAGCGACGGACGAGGATGTCGCGGAACTGGAATCGCTGCTGGCGGAACTCGATTCGGAAAAGCGACCGTATGCGGAGTTACTGGAGCTCGACTTTCGCTTTCACCGCAAGTTGATCGAGGTGGCCGGCAACGAGCTGATGCGGAACCTCATGGAAGTGATCTACGAGTTCGTGCTGACGCAGATGGCGCGCACCACACCATCGCCGCGTGAGAACCAGTTGGGGCGGAAGTTGCATCGCGAGATTTTCGCCGCCGTAAAGGCGCGCGATCCCGATGCGGCCGAGCGGGCCATGCGACTGCACATGATGGCTGTGCTCGACCGACTGACGACAGCCGCCGACAAGGACGACCGATCCGTTCCACAGCCGCGACGTGCGAAAAAGGGGAAAGCATGAAATGGATGCTTCAATGCTGCATCTGCGTCACAGCATGTTGGTGGGCGACGGCGGCGGCTGAAGACGGGCCGCCATCGAAGCTCGTACCGGTCATCAAACAGACCTGCTTCGAGTGCCATGACAAGGCGACGGCCGCAGGCGGTCTCGATCTCACCTCACTGCCGTTTGATCTCAATGACCACTCCACCCGGCGACGATGGATTCATATTCACGACCGAGTCAAACAGGGCGAGATGCCGCCGAAGGCCGAGGATCTTTCGCAGATGCGGCGTGTCGAGTTGGTGCAGCACCTTGCGACGGCGATCCACGATGCGGACCTTGCGGACATCAAGGCTCATGGTCGCGGTCCGATGCGGCGGCTCAATCGGGACGAGTACGAGCAGAACCTGCGCGACGTGCTGAAGCTGCCGCAGTTGGATATTCGGGACATGCTGCCCGAAGACCGTGAAGGGCATCGCTTCAACAAGACCTCGGAAACGCTCGACATGTCGCGAGTGCAGCTCGCGGCGTATCTCGATGCCGCTGATGCAGCGTTACGACAAGCAATGGCCAGTGGGCCAAAGCCGCCGCCAGTCACCAAGTTTCGAGCTGTCGCGACGAGTCTGTTCCCCGAGCGATCCACGTTCGGCGAACGCGAGGCCATGTTCTTTGCCAAAGACAATAAGGCCATCGACGGCAAACAGATCGATGAGTTGAAGGACGATCCGGCGGTGGAACTCGCGCTGTTTCGGTCGGCTCATTGGCCGTACTACGGATATCCGCGCGGCTTCATCGCCACGCTGCCGGGCGAGTACCGCGTTCGCTTCTCGGCTCGTGCGGTGTTGCAGATGAAGGGCTACGAACTCAATCCGTCTGCTCAGCCCGTGCCGATGACCTTTCGAGCCCGCAAGCCGTCCGGTCCCGATGTCTCAGGCGACGTCCGCGCGACGGGCGGCATCATCGATATTCAACCAACTGTCGCGACGTACGAAACCACGATCCGGCTGCGCGAGCGAGAGACCTTTGAGTACAGCCTGCTGGGCCTGCCTGTGCCGCTGGCTCGCAACGTGAATGGCGGACCGCCGACCTATCGCTATCCGCCGTTTCCCGAAGGAGGCCAACCGGGTGTTGCGTTTCAATGGCTCGAAGTAGAAGGGCCGATCTCATCGGTCGAGTGGCCGCCGCCATCTCATCGTGTGCTGTTTGATGAACTGAGTGCCGAAGTCCTGATGAGCCGCAGAGCGCTAGCTCCCGGTTCAGGAGTGAATGCGGTCCAGAAACCGGACGCTAGCGCGTTCCGGCTGATAGCCTCTGCAGAGATTGATGAAGCCAAACGCTTGTTGCGACGCTTCGTGAAGCTCGCCGCGCGCGAGCCGATGCCGGAAGAGACGCTTCAAAAGTTCGAACGACTCATCCTCACGCGGCTTGATGCGAACGACACGTTCGGTGAGGCGCTGCTGGCTGGCTACAAAGCCTTCCTGTGCTCCGGTCACTTTCTCTATCTGCGCGAGCCATCGACCTCAGCCGTAGGACGTCCTTTCCAGGTCATCGAACCTCGACAGGGTTTCGGAAAGGCATCTACCGACAGTCCGGAAGAGCCACCCTACGCAACGCTCTCTGCAACGGATCTCGATCAATACGCCATCGCGTCGAGGGTGTCGCACTTTCTCACCAACACGCGACCCGATGCCGCGTTGCTGGAGCTTGCTCGAACGAAGCAGCTTCGCGATCCCAAGACACTGCAAAGCGAAACGAACCGCCTTATTGCCAGCGTCGGCTTTGAACGGTTCATCAAGAACTTCACCGACTATTGGCTGAGCCTGCGCCATGTCCGACGCGACGAACCCGACATTCGGCTTTACCCCGAGTACCGCTTCGACGACTACCTCGTCGAGTCGATGGAGATGGAGACGCGGGTCTTCGTCACCTCGATGATCCGCGACAACCTGCCATCGCGAGTACTCGTCGATGCCGATTTCGTCTTCGTGAACGATCGGCTCGCGCAGCACTACGGCCTCAACACCTCACGCGTAGAACGGCCTCTAAATGCCGTTGATCGAGTGCAAGATGCTGAAGCGAAAACAGACGGCCTGGAAAGACCGTCCTACGGGGAATCGAACGCGATCACCGGTTCTGCGATGCGCAAGGTCGCGTTGCCGAAGGGCAGCTCACTGGGAGGACTCCTCACTCAAGCCGCGATCTTGAAAGTCACCGCGAATGGCACATCGACGTCGCCCGTCGTACGCGGCGCGTGGATCATGGAGCGACTCATTGGCGAGCCACCGCCACCACCACCGCCGAGCGTGCCTGCTGTTGAACCTGATATCCGCGGCGCAAAGACGATTCGCGAATTGCTTGCCCTGCATACGAAGTCAGAGAGCTGCGCGGGATGTCATGCTCGCTTCGATCCGGTCGGTCTCGCACTGGAGAACTTCGACATCCTCGGCGGCTGGCGTACACGGTATCGCGGCGTCGAGCAGGGCGAGCGCGTCACGGGCATCGACCGAGCCGGACATGACTTCGTCTACACGCTTGCTGAACCTGTTGACGCTGGCGGCCAACTGCTCGACGGGAGCCGATTCAAAAACATCCTCGATCTGAAGGCGATCCTCGCCAGCAATCCGCGACAGCTCGCACGCAACCTCCTGCACCAATTCACGCTCTATGCGACCGGCACTCCCGTGCGTTTCGCTGACCGCGCCGAGGTGGAGTCGATGCTCGATGCTTGCGCCCCCAACGGCTACCGCGTTCGCGATCTCCTCCAGGCCCTCGTGCAAAGCAAGATTTTTCTCGGACAGGAGGACAAGCATGATTGACCATAGTCGTGGTTCGCTCTGTGAACCAACGTTTGATCGCGGAGCGATCAACGACAATAGTTTCACCCGTCGCCGCTTCTTGCGGGGTGCTGGCGTGCTGCTCGCCTTGCCATTACTCGATGGCCTGACTCCGAAGTCGGCGCGAGCGGCGGAACCGGCGAGGCCGCGTAGAATGTTGCTCATCTCGAACAACCTCGGAGTGCTGCCGAAGCCGTTCTTTCCGCAAGCCGCAGGTCGAGATTACGAGCTCTCGCCGTACCTCACGCCACTGGCCGATTTCCGTAACGACTTCACGGTCTTCAGCGGTCTCTCGCATCCGGGTGTTGTCGGCGGACACAGCACCGAAAACTGCTTTCTCACCGCCGCGCGAGGTCCGACGAAGAGCGGCTTTCGCAATCAGATTTCGCTCGATCAGTTTGCTGCCGAGAAGCTCGGCCCGGTCACGCGATTTCCGACGCTCAATCTCGGCGTGAATATCGATAAGGCGAATCGCAGTCTCGCTTGGACTCGCGATGGTGTCTTGCTGCCTGCGGAAGACAGTGCGCCCGCGCTCTTTCAAAAGATGTTCGTGCAAGGCGACGCCTTAGCCGTGCAGCAGCAACTGAAGAAGCTCGAAGAACGAGGCAGCATTCTCGACACGCTGCTCGATGACACCAAGCAGTTCAGCCGCAGGCTTGGACGCGATGACAAGACGCGACTCGATCAATACCTGACGTCCGTCCGCGAGATCGAAGAGCGACTGCAAACAGCCCGCCAATGGGAACTGCGGCCTAAGCCGACAACGACCGAAACGCCGCCCGCTGACATCCAGGATCACAAGCTCTTCTTCGAGAAGTTCGACTTGATGTTGTCGATGGCGCAGCTCGCGTTGGAGTCCGACTCAACGCGCATCGTGACTCTGATGGTCGATGCCTTCGCGACGCCGTCTTTCAAACTGGACGACAATCAGAACTCATCGACCGGCTATCACGACCTGAGCCATCACGGACAGGCCGCAGACAAGGTGAGACAACTCGAAGAGGCCGACCGCCGACAAATGGCTTTGCTGAAGAAGCTGCTGCAAAACCTCACCGACAAGCGAGACGGTGACGAACGACTGCTCGACCGCACGATGATTCTCTTCGGCAGCAACATGGGAGACTCCAACACGCACGACAACACAAACCTGCCCATCCTGCTTGCAGGTGGCGGCTTCAAACACGGCCAGCATTTGGCCTTCAAACGTGACAACAACATGCCGCTCAGCAACCTCTTCGTCTCGATGCTTCAGAGGCTCGGCGTTGAGACCAATGAATTCGGTTCAAGCACAAGCACGCTCAACGGATTGGACGGTGCAGCATGAGTCGTTTCTTGCGATCAAGCTTCGCGGCATTTGGCGTTCTCGCGACGCGATGTTGTGGTCGAGTTGCTCCGCAACTCGACGCCGAGTCGCGGAGCAACTCGGCCCCAAAGAGCACATTCGCGGAGCGAAAGGCGACACACGGCGAAGGCTCGGTCTTCGTCCGTGCCCAACGAGGCGTCGTGCTCATCGACTCTGACAACGAGCAGACGCTGATCGTCGATGCGAAGCAACTCGTGCAGCCGGTGGCGCTCGCTTGGGATGCGTCGAATCAAACGGTCCTCGTCGCGAATGGCAAACCGGATCAACGCATCTTGCGGTTCTCGGCAGTAGGCAAGCTGCTCAAGACTTATGGAGCGATCGGCGGTCGCAAGCCGGGGCCATATTTGGCGGATCGTTTTGCTGAGGTCGCGGATATTGTGGCGGATCGTGGGCGGTTCTATGTCGTCGAGGGTGGGACTCAAGGCGGCTTGCGACGCATCGCGCATGTCGCGGAGGACGGCGCGATTCTTGATGAGCGGTTCGGCGGCGCGGAGTTCTTTGCGTGCGCAGCCGCCGTGCCGGGGAAGCCGCGCGAGGTCTATTATAGCTCGAGCCCAAAGACGATTGGTCGTTATGACTTCGATTTCAAGACGGGCCAGAGTCGCCTGACGCACTTGTTTCGCGTACCCGAGAAAACCTGGGGTGATGGACTCTTTCCGACGCCCTACAACTTCCCGCACTATCGGCCGGTCGTTCGCAACGATCAGGTATATCTGGTTTCCAACGGACGATTCATCCTGCGGCCTGTGCCGGAGACCGGTGAGCTGATTCCGGTCGCGCTGGCGAGCTTTCGACGCAACGGCGGCTGGCCGAAAGACGCGATCCCCGAACCGATCGCGAAGGCCGCTGAGTTTCACAAGCTCGATGTGAACTCGCCACAGACTGACGCTTTCACCTGGTCCGATATCAACGGCAACGGCAAGCTTGATCCCGAAGAGTTTCGATTTGCCGAGACCGGACCCGGCGCGGGCTATGCGTTTCTCGACGACGATTTCAACGTGCTGTTCGGCTTCTATCAGGCTCCCAATCACACCTGGACCGGCAAGAACTGGATCAACTTTGAGTTTCAAAATTCGCTGTATGCGACGCTGCCGAACGAACGTGGGATAGGCTTCCAGCCTGTCGCTAATGACAAGAGCGAGGAAAACGCGAAGAGCGAGGCGCTTGATGGAGGGAAACGGGATGTCGGGAAAGCTGACAGGCTGGAAGCCTATCCCACAAGTGCTGTTCCGGTCTGGGATTGGAAGCACGTCATTCGATCCAACGAAACAATTCCGGCGGACTCGTTGGGCATCCTCAAGAGGTTGAGCCCGCGAGCGATTCATAAAGCGGCAGACGGGCGCATCAATGTGTTCTTCGATGGTGGCGGAGGCGGGCATCTTGATCTGCATACCGATGCCTGGCCAACCGCGCAGACGACTCATACCCGAGTCATCTCGGCGTATGGAGGACGCATTACACATGTGGTCGGCAAGCATGCGTCGGAAGGTCCGCCGCGCGACACGCAATTCGGCATGCCGAGCCATCTGCTGGGCACCGTCAGCGGTCATCTCATCGTGTGCGATCGCATGCAATTCACAACCGCTTGGACGTCGGACGGATTGCTGATCGGCACGTTGCTCGATCGACACATCAACGACGAATTGCCCGACGCTCAATACGTCCCCGGCGGTAAGCATGGCGAGCAGTCCGTCATGATGGGCGACGATTGGATGTCGGCCGGTTCGATCTCGGATCTCGGCAATGGCGAAGCGGTATGGTTCGCTCCGGGCGGCGATCGAGTGATGGCCTTCAAGCTACGAG
>JANMIF010000221.1:0-6135 GCA_031375695.1 Planctomyces sp. | reverse complement strand
CGCCGCAACCGCATCAACCCACGCGTCATCAAACGCAAGATGAGCAACTGGTTGAAAAAACGGGACAAACACCGCAATTCCCCGCAGCCAACCAAGACTTTTCGAAAGGCGATCGTCATGCTCGATTGAACGGTATTGCGGTTAGCCCCGGTTCGAGCCGGACATTAGCGCGGTTCCGGCCGATGAATGTACGATCGTTGCAATGCGAATGATCCAATGTGTTGATTGAAATGGTGAAGATTTGCGGGTTGGTCAAACATTTTCGATCAAGTCGGCTTGAGGGACTTCGACCCATTCTCTGACGTTGTGTGCCAACCGACCCACGTCGTCGAAGGATGAGCAACATGGATTTGATTGGTGACATCGTTCGGGACTTCGTCCATCGCAGTCGTGAAGAGTTAGAGCTGTTGAATCGCGGCCTAGTGGATTGGCGAACGGCTCCTGACGATCTCGAAAGCCTGACGTTTTTCGGCGAGATTCTACAAAGCCTGCAAGAGATGTCGGGATTAATGGCCATTCCCGAACTGGAACGCCTGTTTCAACAGGGCCAAACGCTTTTGTTGACGGTTCAGCAACTGTGGCCGGACCCCGGCTTCGAATTGATTGCCGAACTGCAAGAGCTGATCAAAACTGGCTGGCGTATGTTGACTGCGATCGAATCCCGACAGAACGCGGCCCCTTTGGAGGTGCTCACTGGTGTTGCGATCGTCTCGGAAAAGACCCCGCTAGGAGGGCCCCCTTCGCCGTTTGGCCGATGCGAACCCATCGACGATCCGGCCATCAGCTTGACCAGTTTCATCGTCCAGAATTTGGCCGATACGGAAGAGAACCCGCAGCACGATGCCAGTCACATGGGAGCGCGACTGGCTCGTTTGATCGACGAAGTGATGGCCGAGCGCCATCAAATTCGCGAAATCTTTGCTCACGCCTTAAGTCTGACGTCGGAGGATGAGCGATCCACGTTCTTGGACCAGGAATGCGCTGCGTGTCCGGAGTTGCGATTGCGATTCGAGCGATTGCTGAAGTTAGAACCACTGCCGCATCAGCTCTTGCAGCTCCCGACATCGGAGTTGATTCGAGTAATTTTGAAATCTCTACGCAACGAAGCATCGCAACCAGTTTCCGAAGGCTTGTCGGTGTCGTTCATCGTGCCGGACGACGAACTATTCGAGTGCGATGTGGAATCGACTATCACCGCGCGGCCACGTGGCCTGCGGATACCAGAGACCTCCAAGGACGCGTGGTTTCGTTCGGTGGCATTCCCGCATCCCTTCGGGCGCTACACATTGGAACGCGAACTCGGTCGCGGTGCGATGGGAACCGTCCTCCTCGCATCTGACCGACTGCTCAGTCGGCAAGTGGCGCTCAAGTTGTTGCGTGTCACCCCGGACGATGGTCCAGAGAACGTCGAGCGTTTTTATCGCGAAGCCCGCGCGATGGCCTCACTCCAACACGCGAATCTGTGTCCGATCTATGACTTTGGCGAAGTGGATGGTCAGCCCTATTTGACGATGGCATTCATTGACGGCCGGCCGCTTTCGCAGGACCTGGCCGGCGGGCGTCCATTGGAAACTCGATACGCCGTGGCGTTGGCTCGAACGTTGGCGATCGCCATTCACCAGGCCCATCTAATGGGAATCGTGCATCGCGATCTCAAACCCGCCAATGTCATGATCAACAAACACGGTGAGCCGATCTTGATGGATTTTGGGCTCGCTCGCCGCGATCGGCCCGGTGAAGCGGAGATCACTCAGCAGGGGACGATTCTGGGAAGTCCGGCGTACATGGCCCCGGAACAGGTGGAGGGCAATCTCGACAAAATCGGCCCAGCCACCGACGTTCATGCCCTGGGAGTCATCTTGTATCAGATGCTCAGTGGCCGAAAGCCATTTGACGGATCGGTGGCGTCGGTGTTGGCGCAAATACATTCGCAAGATGCCAAGCCGCTCATTATTCCGGGAGACACCGACACCCGGTTGGATGCGATCTGCCGACGAGCGATGGCCAAAGTTATTTCCAAGCGTTATGCATCAGCTCTCGACTTGGCGAAGGCGCTGACGGAGTACTTGGCGGACGGAACTCAAGTTCGCTTCACTCCGGATGTCGACCTAGCTCCGGAATCGGCGTTTGCCGAACCCGACTCTGTGACTTGCTCAACTCTGATTCTGCGTCCGCGACGAGGCTGGCGTCCTCGCTGGCAATGGACCGTTGCGGTCTTTGCGGCGTTCCTTGGCGTCACTTTCGCAATGATCAAACTGAATTCGCTGAATCTGAAAGAAACAATTACTGTGAAGCTCGGATCAACAAACACGCTTCGCGAAAGCCATTGACCTCAGTAGCCACGCTCGTCAAGAGCACGCGGGAATTCGCCAAAAAACCTACGCTCTTGGTGAGCGTGGCTACAGAATCTTCAATCCCCAAAACCCAGACTCTCTTACCCGAAGGAACATCTCGTGATTGCGACTGCTCACACTTTGGATTCCAATCTCAAGCCGCCTGCGGAATTGGTTCAGGCCTTGAAGAAGCACGTCGGCCGACTGCAAATGTTGCCGGCCGTCGCGCAAGAAGCGTTAGAAATTGTGAAGAATCCTGAATGCTCGATTTCACAGTTTACGTCCGTCGTCAAACGCGACGTGAAACTCACCGCCGACATTCTCAAGATGGCCAACAGTGCGTTGTATTGCCCGGTCACTCCGATCGCGGACCTGAATCGCTGTGTCATGCGAGTTGGTTTTCGCGAGTGCCAATACTTGATCCTGTCGGCCAGCATCGCCAGCTTGATGCAGCGGGTCACGATGTCTCAAGAATGGGTGCGCAAGCTCCTGTGGCGGCACAGCTTCACGACGGCTTTATTGGCGACGCGTATCAATCGTACCTTTCATCTCGGCTTTCAGGGCGAGGAGTTCACGGCAGGGCTGTTGCACGACTTCGGCCGCATCTTGTTCGCGCTGGTTGTCCCGGAGCCGTTTTTGAAATTCGATCCGCTCGACTTCGACGAGTCGCCGGAATTGCTTGAGCGAGAATTCGATGCGACCGGCACGGATCATTGCCGCTTAGGAGCGTGGTTCGCTCACGGGAATCAAATCCCACATCCGATTCCGTCCGTGATCCTAAATCACCATCAACCCGAATTGGTCGAAGAACATCAGCGGCTGACGGCGCTCATCGCGGTTGCCGACCAACTCGCCAATCACTGGCAGCGATCGGGAGACAACATTCCGGAAGAGTTCACGCCACCTTCCGCTCTGTCGCTGTTGGTTGACGATGAGAACGGCGAATTCGCCGCAGAGTTTGCGAAAGTCGCTCCGACACTGATGGCCGAAGCTCAACGAGACGCGGAAGCCATGGTTGCCGCATAGTCAACTCCGCCGGAAATCCGCTGGCATCGAACCAATCGGCTCGGAATCTCCGGTCCCGACCAATTGGTTTGGATTTGCGTTTGACGCGCCTCTCGGAGCGGACTGAAAATCCCGCCCAACTGGAAGTCGCGGATTGGCCGCGACCTCGTTGAGGAGCGGAGATCATGATGAGCCGTTGGTGGGGGCCGTTGCTGGTGTTGTTCGTGTGTCTCACGGATCAGCCCGCTGATGCTCAACAGTTCGGCAGGATCGATACTCCGCGAGCGTTGTGCGTTGCCGATCCGTATGGAACTTGCTTCCACAGTTGGTCTGGATCGCCGATCGCCTACAACTCGTATTTCTCCATGCAGTTTGGTGGCAACTATTCGTCGGGCTACAGCGGAACCACCACCGGTTACTTTTGGGGAGGCATCCCCGCAGTGGCTTCCGCTACGACTCCAGAGTGGGTGGTCCAGCGGACGTCGGTTTTTCCGGTCGGTGCTTACTTTCCCTGGGCCGCATATCGCGGAGCAGAAACCGCTCCTTGGTTGCCGAATGTTGGGATCAAGCAGACGCAGCCGATCTCGCCACCCGCCGCTCAGCAGGAAGTCGATTCTTCGCTCGCGACCGACAGGCCCATTCGTCAGGTCAGTGGTTCTTTGCCAAGTCAAGAACGACGCGGACCGCAGATTCTCGCGGAAGGTGACCGCTTGTTTCGAGCGGGTCAAAATTCCCAAGCCTATTTGCGATATTTGGAAGCTCAGCGCGACGAAGGGAATGGTGGTGAGGTTTACTTCCGGCAAGCCTTCTCGCTGGTCGCGATGGGGCGGTACTCACACGCGGTGGCCAAGCTAAAACGAGGATTGCAGGTTGATCCCGATTATCCGCGACACGGGACAACGCTGGTCGAGGTCTTTGGTGAGGACCACGCGGAACAAACGAGAAAGTACGTACAACAGGTGGCCCGTTGGACAAACGCCGACAAACGCGATCCCGACAGGTTATTTCTGATGGGCGTCCTGATGTACTTCCAGGATGACCCGAGAGCCAGCGAGTATTTCGACTCGGCCTGGAGACTGACGGGCCGCGGACAACATCTTCAAGCGTTTCGATAAGCCCTGTTATTTCACCGGCACGATGTCAAAGGTCTGTGGCTTCATGACCAGCATTTTGGCAACTTCGGCATCCAGTGCGGGCAGTTTGGCCAAACGATCTTGAATAACGCCTGACTTCTTGGCCTCAAGTTCTTCTCGCGGCACGACGCTGTAGATCCATTCGGGGACGTTCGACAGCACGATGCCTCGGAAGATCATGTTGTGATGGAAATTGTTCTTGGCTTCGACGGCGGCTTTCACGGCCTTGGCTTGATCGGCGATCGGACCGTCGGTCAGAGCGGCGGCAGCCAAGTTGGCTCCAGCTGCGAGTTGTTCGGCGGTCAGTTCGGCGATCTTCTTTCCGCCGATTCGGACTTCGTACTTGCCGGCGGCCAAACCGCTGACCTTCAAACGGTAGTCGTTGAGTTCTTCCAAGATCGGAGCATGTGGCAGAATGCCGACGGCCTCGGCGGGAAAGAACGGCAACGCGGCGTCAACTCGCGAGAAGCTCAGGCCACCATCTTTCGCGATCACGTTTTCAATGGTGCAATTCTTGGCGACCACGACCTTGCTGCCAGCGTCGATCTCGGCGGACGAGACGAGCGACGGAAAGCTCAGGCCCTTGAGAATTGACGCGGCCATCAGCGCTTGTCCGGGCGGGCCGGGGTGAACGGCGTCTCCGGCGGTGATGCGGTCGTACTTTGGACTTTTGCCACGAGCTTTGTCGAGCACGGCGAGATACGGATGAAACTGATCGACGAAGAGGCCGCCGTTCTTGTCGGCGATGACCTTCACGCCATCCGAAAGCTTTTCGAGCGTTTGGTTGTAGCCGGTGAGTGCGGTCGGTCCTTGATCACCGTTATCGAGCGGCTGCGGCGTGGCCCAGGCCACACGAATGTTGGCCGCCTTTGCTTTGTCGGCCATCCCTTGCAGGCCGTCCATGTAGGGCTTGAAGACATTGTCGTTGAAGCCGCCGTAGCCGCCATCGTTCATGCCGAAATCGACGGTCATCGCGGTCGGCTTGTGCAGCAGCACGTCGCGGGCAAATCGGCCATTGCCGCCGGGTGAACGATCGCCGCCGATGCCCACGTTGCGAAACGTCAGCTTCCAATTCGGAAACCGCGTGACCGTCCACATCTCGACGTAGTTGGAATACAGATGTTGCTCGGTGATGCTGTCACCGATCATCACCACGACATCGCCGTCTTTGAAAAAGAAGTCCGCCGCACTGGCCGACGCGGAGCAACACACGGCCATCACGACAACGCACCAACGCATGAACTGCAACATGACCAAAACTCCTTCAATGAGCCGTCGGGCGCGAGCCCCCGGTCGGGAGGAACAAACACGGGCGAGCGCCCGCCGGGGGGTGGGGGAGTGATTTGGGAGGGGGCTACTTTTCCCAGCGGAGGCCGATGCGCCAGAGGCGGGGGGGGCCGATTTGGGCGGCGGGGGTGAAGCCTGTGAGGTACTCCCGGTCGAGGACGTTCTCCACCGCGGCGTGGATCGCCAGGCGGTCGGTGAGCTGTTGACGCATCACGCCCTGGACGGCCGCGTATCCCGGAAGTAGCTGGGTGTTGCGGTCATCCTCGAATTGCAGCGAAGCCGAGCGGATGCTGGCCGTGGCTGACGTGCGACGCCAGTTCCAGGTCAACTGACTCGAACCCTGGTGGCGGGCTACCTGGGGAATGCGCGGACCGGTG
>JANMIF010000219.1:0-7808 GCA_031375695.1 Planctomyces sp. | reverse complement strand
GCAGATTTGATTTTGCGGCCCATGTTCGTGCTGACAGGCGTCATGCGGCAGCCGCTTTTCATGAGTTCCCCAACCCAATTCGGCGGGAGCAATCCCCTCTTCGTAAAGACCTTCGATCGACCAGGTGTTGACGAACTCGTCCGCGGACTTCGGATGGTTGGCCTTTTGAGTATCTCGTTCGGAGACGTGAATCACCTTCACGCCGGTCAGGCGCGACAGATCATTGAACGCCGACTGCTGCACTGCCTGCCGCAGCTCCGGCAGTCGTGGGTCTTGCGGCTTGTCCAAACAGATTCGCTCGGCGATTTCCAACAGTGCCTGTTTGGTGAAGTGTGACACGAGACCCGGATTCGCGCCGTGGTCGAGCACCGCTGTCGGGCCTTGATTGTCGCCCCAGTGCCGGATCATCTCACGCAGCCGCATGTGACGGTGATACAGCGTTTGTTCGGTGAGGGGCCGACGCGCGTACCCTTCGTACGGATCCCAAACTTCGATCGAGGTGTTGATGTACCGGACGCCGTGAGTGCGGCACCAATCGAGCAAATCGGTCGTCTGCAAATTCCAAGCGAGGTCGATCAGAATGTCCCCCGGCTCCAGATACCGGCCGAGCTGTTCGCGGAACTTGTCGTGAGTCAGGCGTTCTTGGACAAACTTCACGCCACGTGCCAGCGAAGACGCAATCCATTCGCGGTTGTCCCGCATGTCGATGACAGTGATTCGGTCCGGGGGCATCTCCAAATGCCGAACCAACAGCGGGACCGTGCATTGAGCCACGCTACCACAACCCAGAACCAACAGTTTCCCGTCAAATCGAAGCTGCTGTAGCATATTGTTTCGATACAAAGCTTTCGCTGTTGAGTGAAGCTGGCCAAATCCCTGAACGCCCAGGTCATCCCTGTGTCATTCGCCTTGATGAGCAAGGCGGCACGAAACGAGTCAGTGTTTCGGGCAAGTTGCTAGTCGGCGGCGGGAGCGATTTTGATCGAGCGCTGCCGGACGAAGCGTGGAGATTGTAACCGATCGCTTGGCGACTCAAAGCCTCAACGCCATAAATTGTTGTGTTCATGTGATTGGCGAGCCGGAGGGCGTTAACCGGCGCAAATCACCGAGAACTTTTCTTGTCCAACTTAGACACTCAAAAAACTCATTACCTTTCGACATCTGTTGACGATACAAAGTGATCGATGGCTGATCGGTAATTATCGAAAACACATTTCAGATAAGGTTCGCGATGTCACACATTCATCCCATCACGGCCGCGCAGCGTGCGACGTTGCGGACGTTTGCGAATTCCGGGTTGGTGTCTCGGCGAGCGTTGCTGAAAGGTGTCGGAGCCGCCGTCGGCTTGCCGATGCTGGAGTCGATGCTGGCAACTCATTCGCTGGGCGTCGCGGCAGAGAAAGCGGCGGCGGCGGGCCTGGGGATTCCGACGCGGTTGGCGTTTGTGTTTCAACCCAACGGCGTGATTCAGGCCGAGTGGTTTCCCAAAGAGCCGGGCGAAGGATCAGCGTTTGAGTTGAGCAAATCGCTCACGCCATTGACCGATCACAAGAACGAAGTACTGGTCATCAGCGGACTGGCTCAAGACAATGGTCGGGCGAA
This sequence comes from Planctomyces sp., assembly GCA_031375695.1. Classification (GTDB taxonomy): domain Bacteria; phylum Planctomycetota; class Planctomycetia; order Planctomycetales; family Planctomycetaceae; genus SXKJ01. The sequence goes on along the minus strand of JANMIF010000219.1, from coordinate 6,206 downwards.
AGGTGACGGGCCGGGGGATCACGCGCGTGCGGCGGGCAGCTTTCTGACGGGGGCTCATCCGGTGAAGACGGCGGGAGCCAACATCAAAGTAGGGATGTCGGCCGATCAATGGGTCGCGTCGAAGGTTGGACATCTCACGCGGTTGCCGTCACTGGAGATCGGTATCGAGCCGGGACGCACGGCGGGGAGTTGTGATTCAGGATATAGCTGTGCGTATTCCAGTACGGTGTCGTGGAAGACCGACTCAACGCCGATGGCCAAGGAAATCAATCCGCGTCTGGTGTTCGAGCGGCTGTTCGGCGGTGACGACAACACGCCCGAAACCCGCGCGAAACGAGCGACCTATCGCAAGAGCGTGCTCGACGTCGTGGCCGGGGACGCGGCCAAGCTGAAAGACAAACTCGGCGAAACTGATCGGCGGAAGCTCGACGAATACTTCACGTCCGTCCGCGAAATCGAACAACGCATCGAGCAAGCCGAAGCAAACCTCAAGAATTCTCGGCCCGACTTCGAGATTCCAAAAGGGATTCCGAAAGATGGCCGCGAGCATTTGCGGCTGATGTACGACTTGCTGATGTTGGCATTCCGCACCGACAGCACGCGCGTCGCGACGTTCATGGTCGGCAACGCCGGCAGTAACAAGACTTACCCGATGGTCGATGTCAAAGAGGGGCATCACGAGCTGTCGCATCACCGCAACGAAAAGGACAAGCTGGCCGCGTTGCAGCGAATCGACCAATTCCAGATCGAGCAGTTCGCCTACTTTCTGAAGCAGATGAAGTCGGTTAAAGAAGGGGAGGGAACATTGCTCGATCACAGCCTTCTGATGTTCGGCAGTGGCTTGGGAGACGGTAATGCGCATTCACACCACGACCTGCCGATCCTCGTGGCTGGCCGGGCGAATGGCGGGGTCAAACCGGGCCGCTACCTGAAACTCGCCAAGGAAACGCCGCTCAACAATTTATTTTTGTCATGCTTCGACCGAATGGGTGCCGCGAGTGAGTCGTTCGGTGATAGCAACGGCCGTCTGGAACAGATCGCCTGAGGCGAACGGAAACTCTCAACCTGACCAGGCTCGCCAGAAACTCGTCATGAGGTGCCGCAGTGACTGTCCGAATAATCGCCCTGTGTCTGACCTGTGTGTTGTCATTGCCGGCCGTCGCCGAGGACTGGCCGCAGTTCCGAGGCCTCAACGCGAGCGGTGTTTCAAACTCAAAAAAATCGCTGCCGACGGAATTCTCGCTCGACCAGAATTTGAAGTGGTCGATGAAGCTTGGCGACGGGGTCGGTTGTCCGATCGTGGTTGGCGGCAAAGTCTTCGTCACCGCGATGACGGCCGAAAAAACGTTTTCCGTATTCAGCCTGGATGCCGCGACCGGCAAGAAGTTGTGGCAGCGCGATTACGAAGCTGGCAAGTTGCCGCGCATCACGCCCCCGAACAGCCATGCGTCGAGCACTCCGGCCAGCGATGGCCAGCAAGTCTACGTTTACTTCAGCACGCTCGGCCTGCTCGCGCTCGATGCCAAGAGCGGCGAAGAAAAATGGAAACGCTCGCTGCCGAGTCCCAGCTATTTGATGGACTGGGGAGCCGCGTCGTCGCCGATTGTGTACGACGGTGCAGTCTACTTCAATCAGGACGATGATCTGTCGCCAGCGTTGTTCGCTCTCGATGCGAAGTCGGGAGCGATCAAGTGGACGACCGATCGCTCGGATATGCTGGGTGGCTACGCGGTGCCGGTCATCTGTGAAGCGAACGGCCAAACGGATGTCGTGATCTCCGGCAGTGGATTCCTGAAAGGCTACGACCCAGCCACCGGAGGCGAACGCTGGAGCAGTAATTCGACGCTGAGAACGATGATGTCTTCGCCAGTCGTGCGGGACGGGATCATTTATCTGTCGAGCCAAAGCTACGGCGATGAGGCCCGCACGCTGAAGTTTGCGCTGCTCGAATGGCTCGACACGAATCAAGACGGCAAGTTGAAGAAGGTGGAAATCCCGAAAGAGTTCGGTGCTCGCTTCGACGCCTCCGACAAGAACGGCGACGGCGTGATTGCTGATGGCGAACTCGACACGGCGTTTCAATCGGCGAAGAACCAAGTCGGCGGCGGCAACACGATTCAAGCCGTGCGCGGCGGCGGCTCCGGCGACGTGACGAAAACTCACGTCTTGTGGAACATCAAAAACAAATCACCGTCGAACATCGTCTCACCGGTCGTTGTCGGCGAGCAACTCTTCATCGTCAAACGGGGCGGCCTTTCAAGCTCCTTCGATATTGCAAATGGCAAATCGCATTACGAACTAAACCGCATCCGCAACATCGGCGACTATTTTGCGTCGCCCGTCGCTGGTGACGGCAAGATTTATGTGACAGGCGAGAATGGCTTCATCGTCGTGCTGGAACAAGGCTCGAAATTGAAGGTACTCGCGACCAACGATGTCGGTGAATCGTGCGTCGCCACTCCAGCGATCGCCGACGGTCGCCTATTCGTGCGCGGCCGCGAATCGCTGTTCTGTTTCGGGGAAGAGTAGTTCGGCGGGAATTCTGAGCAATGGGCACAATCTGACAGAAAGAAGTGGGCAGAAAAATGAACGGCAAAACTCAAATTCTCGTTTTCTTTCTGCCCTCCTTTTTTCTGTCAGTCCCGTTTTCCGCTTCTCCGATCATCGCCGGTCCGTGCGTGGACATCGTGATCGGCGAAAAAGCTCCCGCTCTGGAACGTCTTGCGGTGGATGAACTCGTCAGCCAACTGAAGCGAGTCTACGAAGCCGACGTGAAAATCAGCTCGACCGCACCGCCCGATGCGTCTCACGTTATCTTCGTCGGCAGCCCGGAAACGAACGCCAGCATGAAGACGTTCGTTGCCGCCTGGCCAAGCGGCGACAAGAAGCTCACGGAGCAAGGTCACTTGCTGCGCAGTGTGACCCACGACAGCAAACCCGCTCTGCTGGTTGGCGGCGGCAGCCCGGCGGCAACATTCTGGGCTGTAGCCGAGTACGGACATCAGCTCGGAATTCGACCGATGTTCTTCAGCGATCTCGATCCGGTCAGTCCGCCTGAGCTTCGACTCGACGGGTTCGATGTCGTGCTGGAGCCGGTGCATCGCGTCCGCGGTTGGGAGTTCGTTCACGCCGATCCCATGACCGCTGGGGCTTGGGGCTTGGCCGAGTATCGGCAAGTGCTGCGGCAGTTGGCCAAGCGAAAGTTCAATCACGTCCGGCTGTACTTGTTCGCGGGCGAGCCGTGGGTGCAGGTCGAGTTCGGTGGCGTCAAGTCGCAATCGGCCGCGTTGTGGGACGGCCAGAAGTTCCCGGTCAGCGGCGACACGCTCGGCCGCAAACCGTTCGGCGGCGCGAAGCTGTTCGAGAATCCTGATTTCATCGGGGCCAAGTCACATGCCGACCGACTGGCCGCTGGGAAAAAGTGGCTGACCGGCGTGATCGATGCCGCGCACGAATTCGGACTCGCGGTGACGTGCGAAATCCCGATGTACCAGTTCCCTTTGGATTTTCAATCGCTGGCTAAACCATCGTATCGGCCGGAACCGGGCTACTTGAGATACTCGGTCGATTTTCGGACGCAGGCGGACGATCGAAACGTCGTCGGCGTCGCGCAAGCTCAATGGCGCGCGTATCGGGAAAATTACCCTGGCGTTGATGCGTTCGAGATTCGTGGCTTCTGGAAGCCGGACGATCGCAAAGTGCTGCGCCGCCTGATTGGCGACGTCGAAGCGTCACTCGGCGACCAAGACCGTAAGCCAATTCTGAGAACGTTGCAGCGCCGGAGCGACGTGATCGTCTCCGCCCCATTTGATCTCGGTTCGGAGGCGGGCGACAACACTTCGGGGATCGCCGAGGTGCTGCTCGATCGCTCCGGCTTCTATTTGCCATCGATCGCGCCGTCACAGCTTTCGAATCGTTTGCAAGCCGCTCTCAAGCAAGGTCGCGACGGTTACTGGGTCAGTAGTGCGAACATCGGAGATGCCGACCTTCCGGCGTACTGGCTCAGCCGGGCCAGTTTCGGCGAAACGCTTTCTCCTGATGCCGCCCTGCGTCAGTTCGTTGAACCGGCCTGTGGCGACGGAGTTCATGAACGAGTTGCGCTCGCCTTCGCGGCGTCAGAGAAGGCGTTGACGATGATCGAGGCGAGCCGCGATCCCGAGGAATTCACCGTGGGAATGAATATGAAGTCGTCATTTCCAACGTTCTTGAAGTCCCAAGTCGTCGCACCCGAATTGTGGGCCAAGATTCAGGAGCAGTATCTCAACGCGATGAACGAGATGTACCGAGCCAACACACGAGCTCGCGAAGGGGGCCGGGCATTCTCGCTCTATTTCGCTCGCCGCTTTGAGTTCGCCTACGAATACATGGGTGCAATCACCGCCGCTCGCAACGCCGGCGCGGCGGATTGGCAAAAGCAACACGACAAGGTCGTCCCAAATCTCGAAACCGCGATCGAGTCACTGAACAACGGCTTGAACGCGATGGCTGCGATCGCTCGGTCGAACAGTGATCGTGGCTTGATCGCGGTGCTCAACGAATACGGCTATCGTCCGATCAAGAAGAAGCTGGCTGAGGCCGAAGCGGCGGCGAAGTGAACTTGTTTCCTACTCCTACTCGGATTCGTCCAAACGAGTAGGAGTAGGAGTAGGAGAGATAATGACGCGACAATTTGGTGGGATGTGGCCGGCGCTTGTGACGCCGTTTGGGGTGGACGGCAAGCCGGCGCTCGATGTCGTTGAGCAGCTTGTCGATCTGTTTGCGAAGCAAGGATTGGACGGACTGTATGTCACTGGCTCGACGGGGCAGTGGCCGTTGCTGACGGTTGAGGAACGGCAGGCGATTGTCGAACACTCCGTGAAGGCGAGTGCCGGACGCATCCCGATCATGGCGCATGTCGGAGCGGTCGCGACGGACGATGCGGTGACAATGGCGAAGCACGCGGCCAAGGTCGGGGCCGATGCGGTTTCGACGGTCGCTCCGATTTATTACCCGCACTCCGGCGACGTGGTCTTCGAACATTACCGCCGCATCGGAGCCGCTTCGGACTTGCCGCTGTTTGTGTATCACATCGAGCTGGCTCAGAAGATTACCGTCGGGGCGAAGGAATACACCGAGCGAATTCTCGCACTGCCAAACATTGCCGGCATGAAGATCACCGCCGGCGACTTGTATTTATTTGGCCTGATTCACTCGCACGCGGGGAACCGGTTGCAGCTCTTCAGCGGGGCGGATGAGGTGATGTGTCAAGCGGTGTTGTCCGGTTCGATCGGAGCGATCGGGACGTTTTACAACGTCTTCGGCCCGGCCTGTCGGCGAGCACGGCAAGCCATGTGTGATGGCCAAGTCGAACGAGCTGGCTCTTTCATGTTGGCGTTTCAGCAGGCGATCGCGCGCGTCATCGCTTCCGGTTCAATCTGGTCGTTCTTTCAAGCGGCGATGCGCCAGAAATATGGTATCGACATCGGGATGCCTCGCCCGCCTCTGGGAATCGCGGACAAGCCGTGGGCCGAAGCCGACATCGCCGAACTGGTGGCGAGTGTGGATGGCGCAATCTGAGACATCGTGGTTTTTGTAGGACGGAAACTCTTGTCCGTCATCTTCCGTTCGACGGACAAGAGTGCCCATCCTACAGAGTTACCGCGACTCTGGTTTGTCGAGGTCCGCCGCGGATGCTGCCAACACGATCCGATCGAACGCCGCTCCGCCGCCGGTGCTAAGTAGCGTCAACGATTGAATGCGAATCGGTTCCTTTTGAAACAGCGACCACAGATCGACACGGACAGTCTTCCAGTCGGTCGGCACCGGCCCAGCAATCTGTTGCGTTGCGACTGTGCCATCGGGAAATTTCGCATCGCCACAGGTGATGCCGAAGCCACCGCCCGGAAAGTTGCGGCCAATCAGCAAGCCGAGGCCGGTCGTGTCGCGTGAGGTCGCTTTCCAGGTGAATTGCAACCAGCGGTATTGTCCCGGCTCCGGCTTCTCGGCGATCTCGAAATTCCAATTCGGAATCGCGTGGCCAAAGGGCGGGCGGAACAGTGCATTTGCGGTGCTGGCTTGTTTCAGCAGCAAGAACTTGCCGCCAGAGAACGCGCCATCCACGCCGAAGTCGAACTGCGGATTATGTCCGTGCTTGAACGTATCGCGCAGGGCCGCTTCATTTTCATCGAACAACACGGCCAGCGGTTTTTTCAAAACGGAATCGGGGT